>JBLFXU010000062.1:0-11158 GCA_047609575.1 Bacteroidia bacterium
AGGCTTGAGTCAGAACCAGCGTCGAGCACGGGTAACCGCCCTGCAGGATCACCCCGCGCGGTTGATGTTGCAAAACAAACTACTGGCCAGCGAAATTACGCAAGACACCGCCGCCCTTGCGGTCGAGGTGGCCGGCGCCAGTGCGTCGCTTTACCTGGGTGATGACAACGCCCCGGTGGGTGGTCAGTGGCCCATGGCGTATATGAACTCCTATGGCATGACCATCGCCGCAGGTACCAGTGAAGTCCAGCGCAACATCCTCGGCGAACGGGTGTTGGGCATGGCGAAGTCTAAATAGGAGATGATGTGATGGCTCAACCAACAAATTATGGCTTCGGAGAAGAAGCAACACTCCTGAAGGAGTCGGCGCGCAAGTTCCTGGCCGACAATTTCACAACGGATACGCTACACACCCTGGTGGCGGGTGACCCTAGTCCTGAGCGCATGACAGATTGTGCCTGGGATCAGGCGTTATGGCAGCAGATGGTGGCACTGGGCTGGACGTCTCTGGCGGTGCCGGAGTCTGCGGGCGGTCTCGGTATGCCGCTGGTAGCCGTTGCAGGCATGGTGGAGGAGTTGGGGCGCGCAGCGTTCCCCTGTCCCTTGCTTGGCACCCTGAATGCCACCTATGTGCTGGCGGCCAGTGCCGGTGCGGATGCCGCCCTGGGTGAAATCGCCGAGGGATGCTCGGCAACCCTTGCAATTACCGGCCGGGACGGTTCCTGGGAGCCAGGCGATACGGATGTGACGGCTGCGCAGGGCAAGCTCAGTGGCACGGCCTGGTTTGTGCAGGATGCGCGCAAGTCGGATCGTTTGTTGGTCAGTGCACAGGAAGAGGGTGGTATCAGCCTTTACTGGGTTGCCACTGATGGCGATGGTGTGACGATTGCGCCGGATGCCATTGTTGATCTGACCCGGGATCAGGCCCATGTGCTGTTTGATAACGCACCGGCGCAAAAAATAGATGGCAACGGTGAGGCTGCGCTGGCCAGCGCCATGCCCGCAATCTGGACGTTACTGGCAGCGGACATTACCGGCGCCGCTGAGTGGCAATTACAGACCACGGTTGAATACGTGGGCGCGCGCCAGCAGTTTGATCACCCCCTGGGCTTTTTCCAGGCGGTTAAGCACCCGCTGGTGAATGTCATGATTAATATTGATGAGTGCAAGTCGCTGACCTATAACGCGGCTTGCGCCTTTGACACCGAGCCGGAGCGGGCAGCGCAGTATGCGCATATGGCCAAGGCATCAGCCAGCGAGGTGGCAGCGTTTGCCTCCAGCCGCTCAGTGCAGGCCCATGGTGGCATTGGTTTTACCTGGGAGTGTTATGTGCACCTGTACTTTAAACGGCAGAAGCACAGTCAGTTGCTTTTCGGCGACGCAGCCTGGCACCGAGCCAGCTTGGCTAACCTTCTCATCGGACCGATCGCAGCCAACGGGTGATGCATTAAATGAACTGGAAAACACTGTTTGTCGTTCTGCTGGCTCTGGTGCTGGCGTTTAGTGTGCTGTTGCGTATTGCAACGCGCACACCGGCGCCGCCAGCGCACCAGGTGTTCATCAACGGCACTGTTTTGACCATGGATGCGCAGAACAGTATCGCCCAGGCGCTGTCCACCCGAGACGATGTTATTGAGTCGGTGGGTACCACGGACGAGATCATGGCGCTGGTGGGCGGTGATACCCAAGTGGTTGATTTACGTGGACGCACTCTGTTGCCGGGATTTATTGATGCGCACGGTCATTTCCCCGGCTCGGGGATGGCAGTGGTGTCTGCCGATCTGAACAGCCCGCCCATTGGCAGCATTACGGATATGGCAGGGGTTATGGCGGCCGTTGCAAAAGAGGCCGAGCGGCGGGATCCGGGCGAATGGGTGTCCGGTTTTGGCTACGATGACACGCTGCTGGCAGAAAATCGTCACCCGACGCGGACGGAACTGGATGCCATATCAACCGAGCACCCGATTGCCATCATGCACATTTCCGGACATATGCTGGTTGCCAATAGCGCAGCACTGGCGTTGGCAGGCATCGATGCTACAACGCCCAATCCCCCTGGTGGTGTCATTGGTCGCCGGCCTGACTCTAGCGAGCCCAATGGCTTGCTGGAAGAAACCGCGCGTATGGCTATGGCCATGCAGATGCAGGACATTAACCCTGTGGATGGCTATCGATTGTTCAAGGCGGCGGCCGTTGAATATCTGCAAAAGGGTGTGACCACGGCCCAATCGGGCGGTACTTCGCCCAAATTGGCCCGGGCCCTGAATATATTCAGTCGACTTGGAGTGGTCCCACAACGACTGGTGGTGTTCCCCTTTTATAGCGAGTTTGGTGATGTGTTCCTAAATGGTGAATATGACCCGCAGGACTACAACAGCGAGCGCATGAAAATGGGGCCTGTGAAAATTGTGGCCGATGGCAGCATCCAGGGCTATACGGGGTACCTCAGTGCGCCTTACCACACGCCTTATCATGGCGACGCGGACTACGTAGGCTATCCCACTGTTGACCGCGAAGCCTTGTTTGCGCAAGTGAAGGGCTTACATGAGGCTGGCTATCAGCTCGCTATTCATGGCAATGGCGATGCCTCTATTGAGGATATTCTCGATGCCTTTGAGGCGGCGCAGCAAGCCCATCCGGTCGCTGACCCGCGCATGATCCTGATTCACAGCCAGATGGCCCGTGAAGACCAGATTGCACGCATGAAGGATCTGGGCGTTACGCCGAGTTTCTTCACCGCCCATACCTGGTATTGGGGCGACCGACACCGTGATATTTTCATGGGGCCGGAGCGGGCGGCAGCGATCAGTCCGCACAAGTGGGCGCAGGACTATGGCGTGCGTTTCACGTCGCACCTGGATACACCGGTGGTACCCATGGAGCCATTGCAGGCGGTCTGGAGCCAGGTGCATCGAATTACCTTTGGGGGTGAGGTGCTGGGCCCTGAGCAACGTATCGGGGTGATGGATGCATTGCGAGCGGTGACGATTGATGCCGCCTGGCAAGTTTTTGAAGAGGACAACCGCGGCTCGATCGAACCGGGAAAGCTCGCCGATCTGGTGGTCTTGTCCGGTAACCCTCTGGACAATCCTATGGCAATGCGCGAGTTGCGCGTGGATCGCACAGTAATTGGTGGAGCAACGGTTTATCGCCGTCAGTAGGGACCAAGTGAACAACTTTTAATCACTTGCGCGCGATTTGACCTTTTGAATGCCCTATCACGGGTAGATTGTGCCCGGGAGCATGGACAGTTGCGGGCCATTTCGTTATAACTACCCAAACGGCTTAAGCGAGTTTGTCGCTTAATGCTGTTTGTCCTATTTTGTGGCAAATGCAGGCCGTAATTTATGTTCCGCAGTAGTGATGACAGCGCCCTAACATATACCACCGACGACCTCGTTCTGTTCAGGGAATCTCCCTACGCTGCCTGGATGGAGCGGCTTACGCTGGAAAACCCCGACCACGGCATCACCCCTGACGCGCAGAACCCCCAGCCCGCAAGTTATACCGAATCACTGGAAGACATAGCGGCGACTTTGCGCACAGAAGGACGCAACGTCGTTGTGATTGCGCAAGAGTTTGAGGCGCAGCAGCGGGCAATAACTACGCAGGACGCAATGAGCAGTGGTGCGGACTTTATCGTCAATGCCTACCTCACGCAGGGCTCATTGGCGGCAACCGCCGGATTGATGATGCGCACCAGCGGCTTCTCCGATTTGGGCGACTACCTGTACATTCCGTGTGAAGCTCGACCCCTGGATTTACGTCATTCATCCTTTCGCCTGTGTGTGTTGGCCGACCTGCTGCAGATTGCACAGGGTCAGCTGCCCCCGCAGATGCTCGTCATAAGTGGCGGCGCCGATCTCACGCCATTGCAGACCGAGGACCATATCTATTACTACCGGTCGGTGAAAGCGCGTTTTCTGGAGGCCATGGCAGAGTTTCGCAAACACCGCATGCCGGATCCTGCAGAGTCGACCTTTTTTGGCCGCTGGTCAGCTTGCGCCAGCGAAGTGTTGAAGCAGCGCGCACAGCGAGACCAGGCGCACGATCAGGAACAAGAGCAAGAGCAGGAGCAAGAGCAAGAGCAGGAGCAGGAGCAGGAGCAGGAGCAGGAGCAGGAGCAGGAGCAGGAGCAGGTAGAGCATGCTCGGCTGGAAGAGCCCCACATCATCGAAGAAATTGTCGTGGAGCTGCCCAAAGTGCAGGTGGCTGGCGGAGCGCCGCAATCGTTTTATAGCTCTGAGCAGGAAACGGTTCGGGTCCAGGTGATCCCGCGCATAGAAGACGCCGCAGTGCCAACGCTCGCTGAGCAGGCCAGCAAGCTGCAGCCTGGCAGTTTCAGGCCGGGACGCGCCCCGGGACATACCCCCAATCTGGCTCGCATTGCGCCCCTGCGTGCGGTTGTCAACGAGCGAGAGGCCAGCGTTGAAGCAGATGCCCCGCCAGAACAAGAGCCAGAGGTTGTTAACGGCGTTGGCCAAGCAATCGAGTCTGGCACCGTCGAAGCACGGACTAACGAAGCATTAGCGCCTGATGTGCCAGATGATGCCCCAGCGCGCCGAACCTCAGATACTGCCCTGGAAAACCTGGAATTTATTGGCAGTGCGCCGGCTAGTCTTATGGGGCCTGAGCCGCTCATCGATGTGACGGGCTCCGCCAGTCTTCACAGCGCCGAGGCGCCCAATGCAGCACCGGGTTTAAGGGAATCGTTTGAACCCGAGAGCCCGTGGCCCCAACCCGATCGCAGTCAGTCCAAAATACGCTCTGCGCTGCCCGATCTTGAGCCACCGGAACCTGCACTATTGCCCCCCGAACCTATGCTGGTTGACAGGGCCGTAGACCTGTCTCGCAAATCCCATCCGTTGGACAGTCAGACCCCGGTGCCAGCGGGCAGCTCCATGATTGATATGGACGGTGCACCACCGCCCTCACTGAGCCCGGTAGCGGCCAGTCGAGAAAGTGCTGCTAATGGTGCCGGCGAAACACGCACACCACCGGACCAGTCTTTGGGCCGCAACGCATTATCAGCTGAAGGTTCTGTGCGCCGCCAGTTCAGCAATAGTCTGCAGACTGGCAACGAATTTGAGGATTCGGACGAGCCCTAGACCTAGACCTAGACCTAGACCTAGACCTAGACCTAGCGCAGTCTCCGGAAGCAGGTTCTCACTTCCTCAAGAAACATCTCCGGCTGTTCCAGTGCCGCGAAATGCCCCCCTTGGTCAAGCTCATTGAAGTGAATCAGATTGGTGAAGCGTTTTTCTGCCCAGCGCCGACTGCAACGAAAAATCTCCCGGGGAAAGATAGAACAGCCGACCGGCATGTCGATTTGGTCCATGCTGACACTGGCAAAGCTCTCCCAGTACAAGCGCGCTGAGCTTGCCCCGGCATTATTCAGCCAGTAGAGCATCACATTGTCCAATAGCTCATCCTTGCTCAGGATATTTTCTGGATGTCGGGTACCGTTGCGCTCGCAGTCGGTCCACATATAGAATTTTTCCGTTACCCAGGCCATTTGGCCAACCGGCGAGTCGGCTAGTGCATAGCCCAGGGTCTGCGGCAAAGTGGACTGCTGCTTTGAGTAGCCCGAGCCGTCCTTGTCATACAAGCCCATGTCTTCCAGAGACTTTAGCTCCTTTGCTGTCAGGCTCTCCATGGTATCGGGGTCGGGTGCAACGATGGGCATATTGATGTGTATGCCGGCGCAGTGCTGCGTTTCTGTCATGCCCATATTTTGCGTAATCATGCTGCCCCAATCACCGCCCTGGGCAACATAGCGATCGTAGCCCAGACGAGCCATGAGTTTTCCCCACATACGCCCGATGGCTTCAACGTTGGTGCCCGTTGTTGTTGGCTTGCCGGAAAACCCGTAGCCGGGTAGGCAGGGCGCCACTACATCAAAAGCGTCCTGGGCATTGCCGCCGTGGGCGACAGGGTCGGCTAATTGGTCAATGACTTTGTGAAATTCTGCAACGGAGCCTGGCCAGCCATGGGAGATGATCAGGGGGAGGGCATTGGGATGTGGGCTCTTTACATGAATGAAATGGATGTCAGTGCCGTCGATATTGGTCATGAACTGGGGCCAGCTGTTCAACTTTGCCTCGAAACGACGCCAGTCGTAATCATCCGCCCAGTAATCGGCCAGCTCCTTGGCGTAGGCCAGCGGCAATCCTTGTTGCCAGCCTTCGCAGGTCTCCTGTTCTGGCCAGCGGGTGTGCTGTATACGCTGCTTCAGGTACTGGAGTTCTTCTTCTGCGATGTTGATCTTGAAAGGGGTAATGTCTGTGCTCACCGTTTGCTCCTTATGCTTGGGTCTTAAAAGTTGAGTCTGAATCGTTGGGTCTTAATAGCCAGGTCTTAATAGTGGGGTTTTGTGTCAGGGTGCAATAGCGTTGGTTGGCACGGCTGATTGCCTGAGGGGTTGTGACAGCCCTAAGATCTCTCGTCTCATTCCTCTGACACTTACCATTTGTCTAACACTTATCATTTGTCTAACACTTATCATTCGTCTACCCAGACGTGTCTGAGGGGTTCACCGAAATCGTCGTAGATCACTTTTCGACGAGGGCGCGCGATGCGACCCTTGCGCGCCGGTTTACTTTTTTTCTTTGCTTCGCGTCGGGCTTCGATAGCCGCGACCACTTCGGGCACCGGAGTGCGCGAAGCCTTGGGTTCAATGAACAGCTGCCGATTCAGAAACACAGGCCCATCGGCTGCATCCCGTCCGGAAGTGCCCCGGGGGATCTCCTCAACCGCACCACCGCGACGCAGGAAGCGTTCGGTTTCCTGCGTCAGGGCATCGCGGATGTCCGCTTTAGTGGTCGGCTTTTTCAACAGTGCAGTTGTCCCGGTGGATCGTAAACAGCCGTCTAGTATAGCCGGGTGAGCGGGGAATTACAGAGGCTGCGGTTGGGCGATGCCCCGGCGCAATCTCGCACCCGGGCCCGCTTGCTGTAGGCGAACGGTGCCGTCTATAACGTCTATGCCCAAGCTGGCGAACAGTGCTTTTGCAGAAGGGATGCTCGTGGAGCGGCGGTTTTCCTGGTACAGGGGTTGGAACAACAGAACACCGTTGAGTACGTCCAGTTTATCGACCATCTCGGCTACGGACATCGACTGTTCTGCGCAGCAGCGGTTCAGTGAGTCCAGAGCGCTATCCAGCGATTGCTTGCCTCTGGACTACCTGCGTAGTCGTATATCAACATTTAAGAAATACCAGGCGCCGCTCCAGTAGATGCGCATATCACCCCCTTCCTCGCGCAGGCGGTCGTCGATACCGCGCAGAGTTCCCCCGCGAAACTGCCTATCCTGTCTGCCGGCCTCAAAACCATCGTGCAGTGCCTGCCAAAATTGGGTTTCATTCATCACGCCCGAGCGTGCCTGCTATATGTACTGATTAGTAGCTGGCCAGCCCCTCACTGAACCAGACATCGCCCCAGCCTCGGTAGGGAATCAGTAGATGGGCAAGTTCGTGGTAGCCGGTGCTGGCACGCATGAGTTTATCAAACTGGGCCCGCGGGGCGGTGTACAGTTCTACCTTGTCGATGGGGCCACGGTGAATCCGGCCCCATGGCACCGGGTCGGCGCCGCGAGCGGAGGCCGGGGCCACGCTGATTTGCCACGCATGTTTTGGCCAGCGCCCTTAGACCTGCAGTATTGAATCGGAAAGGGGTTTGATCCAGCGCTCAAGATCTGCCTTGGTAGCGGCATCGTAATCGGGACTTATCGTCAGCTGCAGGCTACTTTGTTGATGCTGAAGTTCTGTTGTGGAGTCTTCAGTCAGGGCCTTGGAGGGCAGGCAGAGCAGGCATACGAGCGCGAGCCAGCGCGACAAGCCTGCTCGGCGCGCGTTCAAAGGGTGTCAGTCCCCGGCCTGCGATAACGCCAGTGCGTCATCCAGTGCGCCTTTAAATCCTGCCAGTTCGGCCATTCTAGCCATCAACTCCATGGTGTCGGTGAACGTCTCTTTGCCCGCGAATTCGCGATACATCGAGTCGACATTCACCGCGATGCGTTCTGGGTCTGACCAGGCCGAGTATTCTGACAGTTCGATATCCATGGCCGCTTCCTGAGCACTCATGCCTGCGTCATATCGGGTGCGAGCCTGATCACGGACATACTGTAGGTAATGCCGCACCTTGGCTACACCGTGTTTGTCGGTAACGGGGCCATGCCCTGGCACTATTAGGTCCACCTCCATGCTTTCAATGGTAAGGCAGGCCTTGATCCAGTTGTCGACCGGCCCATGCCACATCACCGGGGTGCTTTCGATAAAGAGTATGTCCCCCGTGTACACCACCGCATCATTCGGGGAGTGCACCAGTACATCACCGCGTGTGTGGGCCGGACCCACCTCAATGAGATGTACCGGTTTATCGCCCACTCGCAGGTCTAGCTCGCCATCAAACGTTTTGGTGGGGGGCGTGTGGCAAATACCGTCGAAGTGGAAGCCGCCGAAACAGTGCAGGAAAAATGCCCCCAACTGGCCCATTTCCGGTGCCATTGCCATGAGCCCGGCCATCACCTCAGGCGGCAACTCCGCCATCTCAATGGCAGAGGCTGTGGAGGCAATAATTTCCGCGCCAGTGACCAATTCGTTGCCATGGCAATGGTCGCCATTGGCGTGGGTGTTCACGAGGGTGTCGATGTTTTCCGTCAGAGGCTCGGCATCGCGCATGCTGCGCAGCATTTCGCCGGTCAATTCCAGGTCGTACAGGGTGTCGACCAGCAGGGATTCTTCGCCATCCACAATGAGGCCAGCGTTGCTCCAACCCCAAGTGCCCTGAGGGGCAAGCCAGGCATAAGCACCATGGCCTAAAGGGTGTAATCCGGGGCAGGGCTTGGTCATTCTGTGCGGTCCTTAAAGTTTGTTATCACCATCTTAACTAACCTTGAGAGAAGTCCAAAGCGATAAGGTGGCCCAGAGTCTATGCGCGATCAGCATATATCCCCCACGCACATTCTGGTTTAATGCACAGCATAATTACCCTTGGAACCCCGTATGAACATCGTACGATCGTTACTGGCCTTTCTCTGGATGGGGATTACGCTCATACCCTATGGTATCGCGGTAGTAATCTCTTCCTATATTTTCAGCGACATCAAGGCCTGGTGGTGGTTTGCGGTGCCCTGGCTGAAGGGCTCGGTCACCACCGCGCGTATTGTTGGTGGTGTACGCTACAAGGTGCAGGGTATGGAAAACCTGCCCAAAGCCGACGATATGCAGCGCGTCATACTATGCCCCAAGCACCAGTCGACGTGGGAGACCTTTTTTTTCCCCAGCATAACCTCTCACCCCCTGGCCTATGTATTCAAGAAAGAGCTATTACGTATACCGTTCTTTGGCTGGGCCATCGGTAGCACCGGGATGATCCATATTGACCGCAAGCAGCGCAATGATGCCTGGGCTAAAGTCGCTGAACAGGGCGAGGTGCTGATGGACCGGGGTAAGTGGATCATTATGTTCCCAGAGGGAACGCGCACGGAGCGGGGCGAAAAGGGAAACTACAAGACCGGCGCAACCCGTCTGGCTATTGCTACAGGCGCATGGGTTGTGCCTATTGCTGTAACATCTGCCCGCTGCTGGCCGGCACGCTCGTTTTTCCTGACGCCCGGCACGATTGATATATCCATTGGTAAGCCGATTGAATCTCATGGTCGTGATGCCGTCGAGCTGATGCAGGAAGTAGAAAACTGGATCGAGGCAGAAATGCGTCGATTGGACCCAGAGGCCTATGCCTCTTAAAACAACCTATGCCTCTTGAATTAAGGAGAAGAGTGTGTCCGCAGCAAAGATAGTGACGCTGGTAATCTATGCCGTTCTGGCCGGTTTGGCCTTGACCCAGGGTGGCAGTACCCTGGGAGAGTGGAGTTTGCGCCTGTTGGCCATACTGGCCATCGCCCATAGCATTGAGGTGCTGGTGTTTTTCAAATTGTGCAAAGAAGCGCCCGGCTCATTACCGGGTCATCTGTTGAGTGTTTTCCTGTTTGGTATTTTCCATGTGAAAGAATTAAAGGACGCACAGCAGGCGTAACGCCGGTTTGTTACAACGCAATTAAACCGTAAAACTACAGTAATTCAGGAGAATAAATGATGTTGGATGCATATATAGTCGGTGCAGTGCGCACCGCCGGCGGTCGTAAAAAAGGGCGTCTTTCAAAGGTCCACCCGATTGACCTTGGCGCTGAGGCAGTAGATGCGCTGGTTGAGAGAGTCGGCATTCCTGTCGCAGAAATTGATGACTTGATATTTGGCTGTGTCTCTCAGGTGGGTGCACAATCGAGCAATATCGGACGTGGTGTCTGTTTGTCATCCGTGCTGGGCGAAGGCGTACCTGGCACTACGGTGGATCGTCAGTGTGGCTCCGGTCAGCAAGCGATACATTTTGCCGCGCAGGGCGTTCTGTCTGGCACCCAAGACGTGGTTATCGCCGGTGGTGTAGAGAGCATGAGTCAGGTGCCAATTGGCGCCAACATAATCGATGGCTTCAAGGCGGAGCACGGCCTTCCCTACGGCGAGAAGCTGGGCGAGCGCTATCCCGGTGTTCAATTCAATCAGTTCACCGGTGCGGAACTGCTGGTCAAGAAATACGAACTGACCTCTGATGAGCTGAACGCCTTTGCGCTGTCCAGTCATATGAAGGCCAAGCAAGCGGTGGAAGAGGGGCGTTTTGACAAGGAGATCGCGCCTGTTGAGATCGAGCTTGAAGATGGCAGCCGCGAGATGCACGTGCAGGATGAAGGTATTCGCATGGAGGCAACCCTGGATGCTATTTCCGGCCTCGAGCCCATGGCAGAAGGTGGAGTGCTAACAGCGGCCAACGCCTCCCAGATCTGTGATGGTGCGTCAGCGGTGATGATAGCCAATGGCGCAACCTGCAAACGTCTGGGCCTGAAGCCTATGGCGCGTATAGTTGCCATGAGTGTCATCGGTTCTGATCCGGTGATTATGCTGGAGGGACCAATTCCGGCCACCGAAAAAGTGCTGGCTACTGCAGGCTTGAAGCTCGAGGACATCGATCTTTTCGAGGTCAACGAAGCGTTTGGTTCGGTGCCACTGTCCTGGGTTAAGGCATTGGGCGCAGATATCGACAAGCTCAATGTTAATGGTGGTGCACAGGCACTGGGACACCCACTGGGTGCCACCGGCGCCAAACTG
>JBLFXU010000063.1:0-11115 GCA_047609575.1 Bacteroidia bacterium
TGCAAACAAGGATATTGATCCGCAAGCCTCGAACATCGAGGCCCGGGCAAATACCACCGAGTTACGCAACGATGAATTGATACTGACCGGGGGCGTCAGCGCCGACCAGGGCTACCGCCAGATGCGCGGTGACAGCGTAGTGGTTGATCGCAATACCGGCATCACGGTCCTGTCTGGCAATGTATCCCTGCGCGAACCGGGCGTGCTGCTGCGCGGCGAACAGGCGCAAATTGACACCGGTACCGATGAGGCCAAATTGTACGAGGGCCAGTTTGTATTTCACCGTGAACACATGCGCGGCACCGCCCGCCTGTTGGAGCGCAACGAACAGGGACTGGTGAAGATCCATGACGGCGAATTCAGCTTTTGCGCGCCGGATGAAAACGACTGGGCTCTAGCTTCAGATCGCCTTGATCTGAACATCGAAGATGGCATTGCAACAGCCTACGATGCGCGGATTGAGGTAGAAGGCATTCCTCTGATCTACACACCGTGGCTGCGGTTTCCGCTAGACGACCGCCGCACCACCGGTTTCCTGTGGCCTGATTTTGGCAATGACAGCACCGGCGGTTTGGACGTTACAGTACCGTTCTATATCAACCTGGCGCCAGACTACGACGCCTTGTACTCCGCGCGCTTTATCGAGGAGCGTGGCTTGAATCACGAGCTGCAGCTGCGTTACCTGGACCCATTAAAGGGTAACTGGCTGGTGGGCGGCGCTTACATGGGCAGCGATGACCGCTTCGAAGACCAGGCAACTCCCCAGCGCAGCGCCGACCGCTGGTTGGGCGTCATCCGCCACGACGGCCTGATTGACCAGCGCTGGCGCTCCCGAGTCAACTACAGCAAGGCCAGCGATGTGGACTACATGAAGGACCTGGAGACATCCAACCTCGATTCGCAGCGCCGCACCAGCCTGCTGCAGCTCGCCTCACTGGACTACCTGGGCGATAACTGGCTGGTTAGCGCTGAGGCGCAGCAGTTCCAATCACTGGCTGATGACATCAACGACGACTACAAGAAACTACCGCAGTTTACAGCCGCCTACCGCAGCCTGCGCACGCCATTCGAAATTCAGCCCATCGCTCTGGCCCAGTATTCAAATTTTGATACGGATGAAGATCGGGTCATCGGACACCGTCTGTATGCCGAGGCCGGCGCCACCTATCCCATGCAATGGACCTACGGTTTCCTGGACTCAACGCTGAAGTATCGCCAACTCGCCTATGAGCTCAGCGAGCTGCAACTACTTACCGACGACAACCCCACCGCAGGCTCCGCCCTGGGCAGCGTGGATGGTGGCCTGATCTTCGAACGCTTCACCGATCTGGGTGGCAAAAACATGCTGCAGACGCTGGAGCCGCGCCTCTACTACCAGTACAGCGAATTTGAGGAGCAGAACGACCAGCCGGACTTCGACAGCGGCGAACTGACCTTCTCCTATAACCAGCTGTTCCGTTCCACGCGTTTCTCGGGCAAAGACCGACTGGATGACAGCAACCAGCTGGCAGTTGGCCTCACCACGCGTTTCATCGACAGCGAAGACGGACGCGACGTGTTCAGCGGCAGCCTCGGACAAATTTTCTATTTCCGTGACCGCAAAGTGCGCCTCAGCCTCGATGATGAAACGTTGGATGACAGCAGCTCAGAAATTGCCGGGGAACTGACCTTTAATCCCAGTGAAGAGTTCGGCCTACGCACCAGCCTGATCTACGATCCACAAAGTGGCAATATGAATTCCGGCCACGTTAGCGCCAGCTATCAAGATGACCGGGGCGGTATTTTCAATCTCGGCTATTCCTATCGTCGACCTCAGGCCTCTCTCGTGAATCAGCAGACGACTGAGGAAGCCAGCCTGTCCACATATTTGCCTCTGGGGAACAATTGGAGCGCTTTCGCTGCCATAAACTATTCCATGGTTTCCAACGAGAGCGTAGAAGATATGGTCGGCGTCGAATATGATAGCTGCTGCTGGACCGTCCGCGTGCTGCATCTGCGCTACTATAACAACGTGTCTGGCGAGACCGTCGACTTCGACGATCCCGACCTGGAACGGGAAAACACCATACAGTTCCAAATCATCCTTAAAGGAATGGGCGGTTTTGGCGACCGTATTACCGATATTATGGAAGATATGATCCGAGGCTTCGAAGAACGTGACTATTAAATCCTTACTCCTGGCCGCTGGCATAGCCGCAACGTGTCTCGGCATTAGCGCCACACAGGCCGCCACACAGGTCATCGACCAGGTTGTGGCGATCGTGGACAACGATATCGTTATGGCCAGCGAGCTGCGCAATCGCCTCGCACAAGTCACCGAGAGCCTGGAATCCCGCGGCATCGATATGCCGGCGGAAGATATCCTGGTCCGTGAAACACTGGATCGACTGATACTCGAAAATATCCAGCTACAAATGGGCAAGCGCTATGGGGTGCGCATCTCTGATGAGCAGCTGAACGCGTCCATCGGTCGCATTGCCGGCCAGAACGGATTGGGCTTGGAGGATTTTCGCGTTGAGCTGGAAGGCAGGGGGCAATCCTATACGACGATGCGCGAGCAAGTACGCAAGGAATTAATCATTCAGCGTGTGCAACAGGGCAACGTCAACCAACGTATACAGATCACCGCGCAGGAGGTAGAGAATTTTATCGGCACGGCAGAAGGCCAGAAACTGACCCAACCCGAATACCACCTGTTGCACGCGCTGCTGCCGCTGTCACCAGACGCCAGCTCCGTAGACATGGCTGCCGCCAAATCTTATGTCACCACCCTGGTGAAGCGTATCCGTGGCGGCACACCCTTTGCCGAAGTGATTCGCGTAAGCAAACCACCCTATAGCTTCAGTGGCGGTGATCTGGGCTGGCGCAGCCAGGAAGACCTACCCTCATTGTTTAGCGAGATTGCACCCAAGTTGGCGGCCGGGGATACGGCTGACCCAATCCTCTCAGACAGCGGTTTCCACCTGATTTTTATGGAAGAAATTCGCGGTGGCCAACAAGTAGTGGGGCAGACCCGCGCCAGGCACATACTCATAAAACCTTCTGAAATTTTGACCGGAAAGGAAGCGGGAGAACTGGCCGCTTCCCTGCGCGCACGCGTGCAGTCCGGTGAGGAATTTGCCGATCTGGCCCGGGAGTACTCCGAGGACATCGGCTCTGCACAGGAAGGCGGAGATCTGGGCTGGACCACGCCCGGCCAAATGGTGCCGGCTTTCGAAGCCGCTATGGCAGAGACCGGCATCGACGAAATATCGCAACCCGTACAGACCCAGTTTGGTTGGCACATTGTCCAGGTATTGGAGCGTCGAGACGAAGACATGACTGCCCAGGCGATGCGTTCCAAAGCGATGGACTACCTACACAATCGCAAGTATCAGGAAGAACTGGACGCCTGGCTGCGACAGATTCGCGACGAAGCCTTTGTCGATATTAAATAGCTGATATCAGCTAACCGGAATTCAATAGTCAACATCAAGTAGCGTAATCAGGAGAGATCGGTGGCTGCAACTGCACCGCGCATCGCAATCACACCGGGAGAACCTGCAGGCATAGGGCCGGATGTGGTGTTGATGGCCGCACTACAAGATTGGCCGGCCCAATTGGTCGCTGTTGCCGACCCAGCATTGCTGGAGCAACGCGCCACCGCACTGGGGTTGGCAATCAACCTGCAGACCTTTGATCCCAACCTTACCGCCCAGGCACACACCGCAGGCACTCTCTGCGTACTGCCGGTACACCTGGCACAACCGGCCATTCCAGGCCAACTCAATCCGAACAATGCAGCCTATGTACTGGCCACCCTGCGCAGTGCTGTGCAGGTATGCCAGGAGGGCCTGTGCCAGGCTATGGTGACCGGGCCCGTGCAAAAGTCAGTCATCAACGATGCCGGTATACCCTTCATGGGCCACACGGAATTTCTTGCCGAAGAAACCGGCGCCGGCAGAGTCGTCATGATGCTCGCTACCGACGAGTTACGCGTGGCGCTGGCAACCACGCACCTGCCACTGAAGGACGTACCCGCGGCCATCACCGCAGATCTGCTGCACGAGACACTCACTATATTGCACGCCGATCTGCGCGATAAATTCGCCATAGAGGAACCGCGCATTGCCGTGCTGGGACTCAACCCGCACGCTGGAGAGTCGGGGCACATGGGCCGTGAGGAAATAGATACCATCGTGCCTGTGCTCAATGAACTGCGCCAGGCAGGCATGCATCTGCAAGGACCACTCCCGGCAGACACGGCGTTCAACCCGCAGGTACTGGCTAATTGTGACGCGGTATTTGCGATGTATCACGACCAGGGATTGCCCGTGCTGAAATTTTCGGGCTTCGGACGGGCAATCAATATCACCCTCGGGCTGCCCATTGTGCGCACGTCCGTTGATCACGGAACTGCTCTGGATTTAGCCGGTTCGGGGCAGGCAGATTGCAGCAGTCTCAAGCAAGCACTGCGTAGCGCAATTGCGCTGAGTAAGAATATTCTAGCTTAGGTTCACATTGGGCGTAGCGTTTTTTGCTCTTCGACACCTTCCTTGAGCGCATCGCTAATATGCTTGGTATACGCGGAAGTCACTTCCTCAGCGTCACCCTCAGCGACAATCTTGCCATGGTCGAGCCAGATCGCACGGTCACACAAAGCACACACCTGATCGGCCATATGGGAAACAAACACCACCGTCTGGTCCGACATCATGCGACCCTCCATGGCCTCCCCTGCCTTGCCGCGAAAGTGTGCATCGCCCACGCTAAGAATTTCATCAATGAGTAAAATATCAACATGGGTCATCAGGGCAGTCGTAAATGCAAGCCGTGCACGCATGCCAGCCGAGTAGTTCTTCACCGGCAGCTCAAAGGAATCACCTAAATCCGAAAAATCCAGAATATCCTCAAGAAAGCCCTCTGCCTCCTCCCGGCTGGAACCCTGCAGCATTGCCCCTAACAGCGCATTATTACGCCCCGACAAGTCCGGCTTAAAGCCCAGACCCAGAGTCAATAGAGAGGCTGTCTTGCCTTTACTTACTATGACCTTACCCTTGGTGGGCGCCATGATTCCAGCCATCAATTGCAGCATGGTGGTTTTGCCCACACCGTTACGCCCCATCAGGCCCAGCGACTCTCCCTCATATACGTCCAGGGAGACATTATCCAGCACATGATTTACCCCATGATCGTAGGCTTTGCCTCCTGACTGGTAGTTGAGGGACACGCCATCGAGCCTGAGCACGACATTATTTTCTTCAGCCTTTTCTTCAGCCTTTGCTTCAGTATTCATGATGTCAGAGCCTTGAGTGCAAGGTATTGGCTCCTGTTGCGCATCACGAGAACCATTGCACACAGCAAAGCACCAAAAACCGCACCGACGGTCGCCAAGTGCGGCATATCCGGCCGCGCTCCATACATCACGACCTGCCGATAAGCATCCAGCAGGAAGGCCATCGGATTAACATTGAGCAATAACTCGGTCAGCTCAGGATCATTCAGAGCGCGTAAATCCCAGAATATACCAGAGGTAAACATCAGAAAAATCATGCCAAGACCGATCAAAGGATTAAAGTCCCGAATGATACAAACGACGGTGCTCGCCACAAAGGAGCAGGACACAATCATGATGTAATTCACAAATATGATTGGCACCAGATAAAGCCAGAGCCAGCTAACCCGATAACCATTGAACATCAAAACGACGAAGAGCAAAGCGAATACAAGTGTCTGTTTATAAAGGGACTCCTGCACCACAGCCATTGGGAACAGGGTTTTAGGCAAATTTATTTTACCCACCAACCCTTTCCCGCCGACAATACTATTACCTGAGTTCTGCACGGTCTTGGAAAACCAGAGAAACGTCAGCTTGCCGACCATCAGGAATATCAGGAAATCTTCTTGTCGGTTATCGAGAACGACGTAGAAGACGACATAAAATACACCAACATACAGCAGCGGCTCGAGCACCCACCAAATATAACCAAGGTAATATTTGGAGGCATCGGCCCGCAGAGACATCCGCGCCATCACATCAATCAAACGCCAATATTGAGAAAGCGGCATCAAGTGTTAGTCTATCTTATCTTTGTTTTAAGAGGGCGCCATTGTACCAAAAACTGGCGCAACTGATCCATCATATGCACCAAATAGAGGACTTATGTCACACCAATGAATAACTCTCCCCCACAACATCGGGCCCGCAAAAGGTTCGGGCAGAATTTTCTACAGGATGACGCTGTCATCGACCAGATCCTGCGCGCGGTATCACCGCGAGCAGGCGAGCACCTGGTTGAAATAGGCCCCGGACAGGGAGCGCTGACCGCAGGATTAATGAACAGCGACTGCCAATTGGATGTGATCGAGCTGGATCGCGACCTGCTACCGGGCCTGCTGGCCGCCCACGGGCTAAAGCCAAACTTCACGCTACACAGTGCCGATGCACTCAAATTTAACTACGCTGAGCTGGCCGACCAACACACAGGTCAGCAAACAGGGCAACAACTGCGCGTGGTCGGCAATCTGCCCTATAACATTTCCACGCCGCTGATTATCAAGCTTCTGGATAACGCGCCCCTCATTGGCGACATGCACTTCATGCTGCAAAAGGAGGTTGTAGAGCGACTGTCGGCAGAGCCTGGCAGCAAACTCTGGGGCCGTCTCGGCATTATGGCCCAGTACCTTTGTGAGGTAGAGGACCTGTTTGATGTACCGCCAGAAGCCTTCAACCCACGGCCTAAAGTTCAGTCAGCGATAGTCCGCCTGACGCCATTCAAGCAATCCCCGCATGCCGAATGTGAGCGGTCTCAGCTCGCCGCACTGGTAAAGGCCGCCTTCGCCCAACGCCGCAA
The DNA here is from genome assembly GCA_047609575.1 of Bacteroidia bacterium. Lineage (GTDB taxonomy): Bacteria > Pseudomonadota > Gammaproteobacteria > Pseudomonadales > Halieaceae > Marimicrobium. Next base: position 6,834 of record JBLFXU010000063.1, read on the forward strand.
AACCTTGCGCAACAATCTGAAAGGGATTATAGATAGCACTGCACTGGAGGCACTGGGCGTTGACCCCGGCGCCCGGGCAGAAACCCTCACACTTGCACAATTCATTGAGATTGCGAACGCCACACATGTCTAGCACTGCATTCAATCCCGCACTCGTTGGTATCAACGTAGTGACCACGTACTTGCCCAATCATTCGCAGCCGGAGGATCAGCACTACACCTTTGCCTACACAATCACCATCAGCAATGCTGCTGACGTGCCCGTGCAACTGCTATCACGTCACTGGGTAATCACCGATGCCCACGAAGGCGTGCAAGAGGTAAGAGGCGACGGCGTCATCGGCGAACAGCCCATCATCTATCCCAATGACGCCTATCAGTACACCAGCGGTGCAACCCTGGAAACCCCTGTAGGTTATATGGAGGGCAGCTACTTCATGGTCATTCGCGAGCCAATGGCGATAGATCCTGCGGATCTGCCAACCTTTGAAGTGGCCATCCCGGCGTTTTCTCTGCACACACCTACTGCATTGAACTGACCACATCACCTGGCTAGCTAAAATGGCTAACTAATATGGCTACCTAATATGGCTACCTACGTTGTTGGCGACATACAGGGCTGTCTGGAGCCGCTCCAGCACCTCCTGCGCAAGGTAAAATTCAAACCAGGCAGTGATGTGCTGTGGACCGCAGGAGACCTTGTGAATCGCGGTCCGGCCTGTCTGGAAACCCTGCGTTTCATCTATGGCATGCGCGACAGTGTGGTCACGGTATTGGGTAATCACGATCTGCACCTGCTGGCACTGGCCGCGGGTGTGCGCAAACCCGGTCGCTCTGACACACTTGACGAAATTCTAGCTGCCCCTGACCGGGACGAGCTGCTCGCATGGTTGGTGCAGCAACCCCTGCTACACCAGGAACATGGATTTACATTAGTACATGCAGGTATTCCGCCGCAGTGGTCTCTCAAGCAGGCGGCAAAGTATGCCGCCGAGGTGGAAGCTGTCCTGCGTAGCCCGGATTGCGTCACCTTTTTGAAATCCATGTATGGCAATGAGCCTGCAATATGGTCCGATGACCTTAAGGGGATGACACGCCTGCGGGTTATCACCAACTACCTCACACGGATGCGCTACTGCTCCAGGAAGGGATGGCTGGACATGGAGAGCAAAGGCCCCGCGCCTGGTGCTGTAGCGAAAAAGGTGTCAGCCTGGTTCAGTCATGACAATCGCGCGACTGCCAATGATCGCATTCTGTTCGGCCATTGGGCTTCACTGGAAGGACAAACCGATACACCCAATGCCATCGGTCTGGATACCGGCTGCGTCTGGGACGGCTGCCTATCGCTTTACCATCTGGAAAAAGGCAAGTGGACCCGCTGCCAATGCCACGATGGCTTTGTCGCCGATAAAAAAGGTCTGTGACGCCACCTGCCCGCCCACGTTAAACTGCCGCTATGGATATTTACCTCGTAGGCGGCGCTGTACGCGATACTCTGCTCAAATACCCAGTCAGGGAAGTAGACTGGGTGGTCGTGGGCGCTCGCCCCGAAGAACTGTTGCAGCAAGGCTACCAACAGGTAGGGAAGGACTTTCCAGTTTTTCTCCACCCAGACACAAAAGAAGAATATGCACTGGCACGCACGGAGCGAAAGCAGGGCCATGGCTACCATGGGTTTGCGGTGCACGCCGCGCCTGATATCACGCTGGAACAGGACCTACTGCGACGGGACCTGACCATCAACGCCATGGCGCAGCATCCAGACGGCAGCATTATCGATCCCTACGGCGGTCAGGCCGACCTGGAAGCGCGCTTATTGCGGCATGTCTCCGATGCCTTTGTGGAAGATCCTTTGCGCGTACTGCGCACGGCGCGCTTTGCTGCCCGTTATGCCCATCTGGGCTTTACCGTAGCGCCTGAAACACTGGCATTAATGCAACAGATTGCCAGTGACGGTGAACTTGCACATCTACCGGCGGAGCGCCTGTGGACAGAAATGGACAAGGCACTGGGTGAGCGTGACCCGCAAGTGTTCGTGCAGGTGCTGCGCGACTGCGGTGCTCTAGCCGCCCTGCTGCCGGAAGTTGACAATCTGTTCGGGGTGCCCCAAAACGCCCAATACCACCCGGAAATCGATACGGGTATGCACGTGTTGATGTCACTGCAGCAGGCCAGCGCGCTCTCACCGGCCACGGACGTGCGCTTTGCCGTTCTCATGCACGACCTGGGCAAGGGCACCACAGAGCAGTCGGAGTGGCCCAGCCATATCGCGCACGAGCAGCGCGGGATACAGCTGGTGCGCAATGTCTGCGCCCGCCTGCGTCCGCCAACCCGGCACAAAAAGCTGGCGTTGGCTGTCTGTGAATACCACCTGCATTCGCATCGGGCGCTGGAGTTGCGCGGCAAAACCCTGCTGAAACTTTTACGGGGCACCGACGCGCTGCGCCAGCCGGATCGCTTTGAAGCTTTTCTACTGGCCTGCGAAGCTGACGCACGCGGGCGTACAGGACTTGAGCAACGGGAATACGCACAGGCGGATTATCTGCGCCAGGCATTGAGCACAGCGCTGTCAGTGACAGCCAAAAGCTTTGCAGGTCAGGGCATTGAGGGTAAGGCCTTAGGTAACGCAATAGACGAACAACGCATCGCGCAACTCGAAGCCTTGCGTCCGGCCCAGCAGAACAAACCCCGCTAATTAGATCGGGCTAGCTTGACCGGGCCAATTCAACCAACCTGGTGCGACCGGGAAATCTCCCGGCCACGCCAGGTAAAATCAACACGCTTGAGTGTCTGGGTCGGCTCATCAAACGCCTGCCAAAGGTCGCGATAATAACGACCATCAGCGGGATGACAGTCATCCGGGGCCAACTCTGCCAGCGGACACAACACGAAGGCGTTCTCGAGTATTTCCTGCCGGGGCAATACGATGCCATCGAAATCCCCAACCGCATCACCATAGCTGAGGATATCGATATCCAGATGACGGGGGCTAAAACGTGTAGCGTTCTGCGGTCGGCCATGCTCAAACTCAATGTGCCGCAGGCGAGAAGATAACCGCGCAAGGGACAAGTCAGAATCTACAGCAACAACAAGATTGAGAAAGGGCTGACCCACAAATCCGATGGCGGGGCTATCGTATACCGAGGAGTGGCACAATTCGCCGAACAGGCCCGCAATAGCGTCCAATCCCGCAGTAATGTGCCGCTCCCGCTCGATATTGCTGCCAATGCCTAGCAGAACACGGGTCATTTCTGGCGGCGGTCCCGCTCGATCACAACACCCACGTCTTCAGCCGCTGCCAGCGCCGCGGGCTTGCTGACCGTCAGGCGCAACCACGGAATATTGAAACCTCGGGTCAACATGCGCGCCACTTCTTCAGCCACAGTCTCTATCAGTTGGTGGTTACTTTGCTCTACCAGCGCAATGATCTGCTCCGAGACCTTGGCGTAGTCCAGCGCATAGTCAATGGAATCGGAACTGGCCGGCCTGGAGGTATCACAGCCCATCTCCAAATCCAGCACCAGGGTCTGCCGCTCCAGGCGTTCCCAATCGTGAATCCCAATAATCGTTTCGACGCGCAATCCCTTGATATACACCGTATCCATTCAGGCTACTCCCGTTGTGTGTAGGGGCGGTAATTCTTCCATCGGCCAGCGCGGACGCACCGTAGCTTGCTCGCCGTCCACCTGACCCGCCGCCAGACGTTGAGCGCCAGCGTAGGCAATCATGGCGCCATTATCGGTACAAAAAATCGGCGCCGGGTAAAATACTTTGGCGCCTTGCTTTGCCAAGTCGCGCTTCAGTGTCTCACGAAGATTGATGTTGGCACTCACGCCACCGGCAATGACCAGCGTTTTTAATGCTTCCTGCTTCAGTGCCCGGCGACACTTGATCATCAGCGTCGACACCACGGCTTCTTCAAAGGCACGGGCAATGTCACAGCGATCCTGCTCGGACAGCTCGCCCTCACCGCGACACTCCGCTACTGTATTGCGAGTATAGGTTTTTAGGCCGCTAAAACTGAAGTCCAATCCCGGCCGATTCACCATGGGCCTAGGGAAGTCGAAGCGCTGCGGATCGCCCTCAAGGGCCAGACGAGCAATATGTGGCCCCCCCGGATACGGCAGGCCGAGCATCTTGGCTGCCTTGTCGAACGCCTCGCCAGCGGCGTCATCCAGAGATTCTCCCAGCATGCGGTACTGACCAATGCCATCGACTCTTACCAGCTGGGTATGCCCGCCCGAGACCAGTAACGCCACAAAGGGGAAAGTCGGCGCATTGT
>JBLFXU010000064.1:0-10905 GCA_047609575.1 Bacteroidia bacterium
TCTTTAGCGGAACGGCGGCGGCCCATAACGGCTGCGCCACGCATGTCACGATCCAGTAATTCGTTTATCCATCAGACGGCCTCTTTCTGCTCCATGCTGGTGTAACCGAAAACAGGCAATAAGCGGGAATCTACCAGTTCTTTGAGTTCCGCTACTTGCTGGTCGTCAAAGTAATCGGCAAACCCACCGACCTTGGCCTTACGCACCTTGAAGGTGTTGGGATCGTTAACGTCCTTGGCCTGCACCCTGGATCCGCTGCGCCAAAAGTAGTTCTCTTGCTCCTTTTTACGCAGGTTTTCAACCGAAGCAAACTCCGCCGTGTCCTTCAGAAACTCAGCGTTGGCCTCAAGCCCAAGGAAATCTACAATGCGGCCCATTTCATGTTCCGGGTCGGTGCGCAGGTCCTCGTAACGTACTACCAGCAGTTCCTTGATATTGGGTAAGTCCTTTGCCCAGGCATTCATAAAGTCGATGATATGACCCAGGCCCTGCCCCTGATGATTTACGAAATCATATACAGAGATATCCGCGGCGTGTTCGGGATAGTTATTCAAGGCTTTCTTCTCTGGCCGCATGCGGTATTTCCACTGGAAGAACTGGGACACCGCAACATCGCGCGGGTCGCGCATCAGCAGAACAGTCTTCTTGTCGTAGAAATCTTTCTTGGAATCGACGTTGCCTGTGTAGCCACGCAGATAGTTATCATGGGTGAAGAAAATTTTGGGGATGCGCTGGTCGATACGAGTAAAGTTGTCAAAGCCCATGAGAATGTTATCGGGCAGCTTGTAGACCAACTGAAAATAGCGGGAGATCATGACCCGAACCCAGGTGCGACCGCTTTTGCCAAAGGAGGCGAAGATAAAATCGCATTGGCGATACTTCCAGAACTCCTCCCGGCCACGACGCCAGCGCTGCAGTTGGTGGCCCTGCTCCTCCGGTAAAAATACCGAAATAGCGCGTACCAACCATTTGATCAGCCGCTTGATAATCATGTGCATATGGATGTCCCAAGTTCAGGGCAGATTCAAGCCGCGAAGGGTAAAGGATGCACCGTTCGTTCTCAAGCCTGACTGGTATTTTTAACGGCTTTCCCGCATCCTACGCAAGTAGTTGATATTCATGGAAAAGGGGCTTTTTTTCAACACTTGGGAAAGGTGCTGAATAAGTAATCCAAAACCCCTCTTCCGTTGTCCAAATGTGCATGCCCGCCCACTTCAACGGCCCATAGTCTATGCAGCTCTACCGAATCCTCCTGATTTGCCTGGCCCTGGCCTTCTCAGGACAGATCCCGGCGATGAGCGTGACGCAGGACGCAGCGCCGGATGTAGCACTAGAATCGGCACAGGAATCACTAAAGAACTTAGCGCAGGAAAAACCCACAGATGCGCCGGAGCACCCACAGCCCGTCTGGCAGGCGCTGGACTTTGAAGAAAAAGCTTTCTGGGCTACCGCAAAAGCACGCATTGTCATCCCCAACCGCCCCAGCAATGCCGAAAGCTGGGAGCTGACTGCAACCGGGTCCATAGAAAACAGCTATGAGCTGGTATCAATGCAGTTCGATCCCGCCACGGGTCAGCTCATTAAGCGAGAACGGCTGAGCAAGGGCCGACAAGAGCAACGACAGAAGTCCTGGGACTACCAAGACGGTTTTATCGTCAGAAAACGTCGGAACCCCACCGATAGCACGCCCTACCCCCCCAGCGAATGGCCGGTTAGCCACGCCAGGCGGGTGTACTATCCAGACTCAAGCGAAGACCTGCCTGTCACCAGCGACTACCTGTTACTAGTGCTGGCCAGTAGGCTGGCGACGGCCGGGCCGGGCGCCAGCCAGGACGTGCTGGTGCACACCGACCTCAACTTTTTTCAGGCGCGACTGACGGTAATCCCTGGCAAGCGTGTAGACCGAGACTATACGGTGGCAGGTGGCACGCGAGTTCGCGGCCCCCGCGATACCACTGCTGTCAGTATCAAGGTACGGCCTGAAGGCCGACAGGAGGAAAAGCCCGATTTCAACCTGCTGGGATTGCACGGTGACATCACGCTCTATTTCGACCAAACCACGGGCTTGCCTTTACTGTTGCACGGTGACGCTCCGCGGCTGGGCACCACCTACATCCACCTGCGTGGAATGACACCGAGGCGGCCTGTAAAGTGAGTCCACTCAACGGGCCCGTGGGACTGATCAGCAACCCCTACAGCGGTCACAATCGCGATCAATTCCAGGCCATTGCCCAGCGGATTGACGCCTGCAACGATATCCACCACGTTATTACCCACAGCCCCGATGATATCGACAGGGCCCTGCGCGAACTGGCCACCCACAACATCAGCCTGCTCGCCATTAACGGTGGAGATGGCACGGCTTCGGCTATTCTTGGCAGGATGCTGGAACTGGACCTGTTCAACCCTACTCCCACCATCGCCCTGCTACCCGGTGGCACCGCGAACATGAACGCCGGAGATATCGGTATCAAAGGCGCACTGCAAAAGGCCGTCGCGCGTTTCACCGCCTGGTGCGACGGACCCAGAGAGACAACCGGGAAATTGCAGCAGCGCGCATTGATTAAGCTGGCGCCTGATGGCCAATCAGCGCCGCACTACACCATGTTCCTGGGCGGCGGCGCTGTGATACAAGGTTCAGAGTACGCCCACGCCGAAATCCACTCCCGGGGCCTACGTGATGACTTCAGCCTGGCGCTGGGCACACTCCGGACGATCTGGGGCGTGGTGCGGGACGATCCCGCTTTCAATCAGCATGTCAGTATTGAGATATCCATGGACGGCGGCGAAGTAGCGCGCTATGACACCCTGATACTCGCGATAAGCACCCTGAAAAGGCTCGCCTTCGGGATGAACCCCTTCTGGAGTGACGAACCGGGGGCAATACGCATTACAGTAATGGAGCAGGGCTGCACACGCTTTGGCCGCACGTTTTTTTCTATCGCGCGTGGCCGCCCCAGTCGCAACGCGGTGCCGGCCTCCGGCTACCGCAGTCACAATGCGGACCAGATAGCGCTCACAATGCAGGGCAAACTGAACCTCGATGGTGAGATTATCGACGTGGACGGCGCCGTGACCATCAGTGCCACCAAGGCACTGGAGTTTCTGGTCCTGTGAGTCACTACCCGCAGGTCAATGGCCCAGACCCCGAGCTAAACGACACACTCGCAGCCATGCTCGCAGCACTGCGAGATCGCCATAACGATGCCATCTGCGCCATGCTTGTGTACGGCTCCTGTTTGCGCAGCGGCGACATTTACGATGGTCTGCTAGACCTCTACCTGATCTGCGACGACTACCACAGCGCCTACCCAAAGGCACTGCCAGCAGCAGCCAACTGGCTACTACCACCCAACGTATTCTATGCCGAGCAACCGCCAATGACTGCAGGTGGCCAGACACTGCGCGCCAAAGTCACAGTAATTTCCCTACCAGACTTCCAGCACGGCTGCTCCACGCGCTGGTTTGAGTCCTACATCTGGGGCCGTTTTGCACAGCCTACCCATGTGCTTTATGCCCGCGACGCGCAGACCCGTGCAGGGGTGGAATGGGCCTTGCTGGAAGCGGCCCGTACATTGCTGCGCCGAGCCGTCCCTGCGCTGAGCGGCCAGGGCACTTTGACGCAGCTGTGGGAGCAGTCCCTGGGACTCAGCTATGCCACAGAACTGCGCACGGAGCGCAGCGGTCGGGCAGCAGAACTGGCCAGTTCGGCGCTGGAGTTCTACACACAGGTCACGCTGGTCCACAAGGACAGCCTCGGGTTCCCGTTCAGCGTGGAACAAGTCGCCCAGGATTTCCGCTACCAAAGTGACCCGGGGGGGCGCAGGCGCTTGCTGAGCCGACTGGGCTGGGCCACGCGTCGGATACAGGGCAAATTTCTGTCCATCACGCGCCTACTTAAGGCCCTGTTCACCTTTGAAGGCGGATTGGACTATATTGCCTGGAAACTGGAGCGCCATTCCGGAGAAAAGGTCGAAATCCCTGATCGGGTACGCAGGGCGCCACTGATCTATCTCTGGGGGTTTTTCTGGGGCCTTTACCGGCGCGGTATATTCAAATAGCGGTGCCCGCAAGCACCCTGCAAACCGTACTATTCACACCGCGTCTGGGCCGCTGAAATGGAAAAAAAACGCCGCGTCCTATATAGTTGCGCTTATTCATGCTCGCAAAAGAACCCCCCTCGATACCATGAAAGCCTGCGTATTTATTCAAGCAAATCACAAGCAGATCACCGGCGCCATCGTCGCCGAACACGCCCTGCGCCGCTACTCGCAAAACAACGACAAGTTTGACGTTCAGATCATCGATAGCAGGGATTACCCCTTCTTCGCTGAACGCGAGGGTCAGGATTATCTGCGAGACAGCGTCAAACGTACCTGGCTAAACGACGACCTGCAGTCCTTTACGCCAACCCGTTTCATGCCCCCAAAACTGATGGGTTATGAAGGTCGCGCCGTAGTGATCGACCCGGATATCTTTGCCACCACCGACATCTGGGAGCTGCTGACCCGTGACATGCAGGGCAAGACCATCATGTGCCGCATGCGCTCTGGGCCCAAGGGCCTGATCGACAAATGCATGGCCAGCAGTGTGATGTTGCTCGAATGCGGCAAGCTGACCCACTGGGACGCGGAAAAGAGCTTCCAGGCCATGTTCGACTTCACCCAGGACTATCAGCCGTGGATTTGCCTGAAAGAAGAAAACCAGGACAGCATCGGATTTTTCGAGTCGGAATGGAATGACTTCGACAGGTTCACGCTGGGCACGAAGATGCTGCACACCACTCGCCGCAAGACTCAGCCCTGGAAGACCGGGCTGCCCACTGACTGGCGCCCGGCAGAACGTTTTCGCCTGTTCCCACCTGCAGCCTGGGTAATGCGCGCGCGCCGCAAACTGTTTGGTGAATACGCCTTTCTAGGCAACTACAAGCAGCACCCCGATCGCAACCAGGAAGTGTTCTTTTTCGGCTTGCTGAAAGAGTGTATTGCTCAAGGCAAAATCACCGAGGACTTCCTGCGCAACGAAATGGCCCAGAACCATGTGCGCCACGATGCATTTGAAGTTCTGGCGAATACACCAGACCTGGCGCCAGCGACAGCACACCCGCTCAGCGCGCTGTCAAAAGCTGCCTGACCGCTGCGGCACTGCGCTGCAGTTCCTGCCGCGCCAGTGACGGCGCCTCCCTCGAAACGTCCCCCAACGACGGCGCATGCTGCAATGCACTGGCGGCGTCTTCGAGCATCTCTCCCGTCAGCCACTGCGCACGCCCCGAGTTAACCAGCGCATCCTGAATGCGTCCCACATCCCTACGCATACGTTGTGGCGCTATTCGCATGGCCAGACGATGACTCATAGGCTTGTAACGATAGCTGTGGCCCAGACGCCACCAGGGACTGGATCCGTCTCCCATATCAAAGATGTACATTGGCCGGCCGGTCTCGGCCGCCTCACCGAGCATGGACATGGATTCACCCGTGACCACGAAGGCATCCGCCAGTGCCAGGAGCCCTTGATACGGGTTGCCCCCATCTTTGCCCCACCGATGACACAGGTGCGGCCCCTGCAATTGTGCCTGCATGGCATCGCCCGCTCCGGGAGGTGTGCGGGCACTATCGGTTACCAACAATGAACCCTGCGCACGTTTGGCGAGCCTATGAGCCCACTCTCCCAGCTGTCTGCCCTTTTGCTCTGTCATCACAAAACGGCCGCTATCACCGCCCATCAATACAGCGATGCGGGGACGCGGCAGATGGGCTATCAGGGGCAACAGCTGTTCACCTTCACCGCGCAAGTGCTGGGCTGACACCCGGTGCAGGGGCAGGCTGTTGTGCAGGATATTGGGGGATACGGGCAGGAAGTACTGTGGCGTGGTAATGACCAGGTCCCAACTGGGCAGAGGGGCCCAGGGCCTGCCAATGTGTACCAGCCGCGTGCGCCCCCCGGACTGCTGCTGAATCCACCGGGCCACCGGCTCATTGCGGCGTCCGGCGCTGATCACAAGGTCCGGCCAGGGCGCTTCCAGGGCACTGGATTGGGCCGTGTCGATGCCGGCCAGGGTGATTTTCAACGCCAGATGAGTGAGCAGCTCCCAGGGCCGGGCGATAATGTGCTTCTCCTGGTAGCCCACGGCCAGTGCCTCTGCGAGGGCACGCACCTGGGTATTATCTCCGGCCTTTTTGCCCAACAGGCACCAGATTGTCGCTTGCCCCTCTCCCACCGATTTCCCCTGTTGCCAACGACGCCCCGGACAAGTTGATCCTGCCCACCAATACACCAATGTACCAAGACACAACTCGTACTGGAAAAAATGCCAAAGCCAGCCGTTTGTGACCTGCGGCCCTGACGGTAAACTATCCCACAATTCATCCGCGAGAAAAATCAGTTTGAAACCCACGGTCTTCATACACACCAACCATAAGCAAATGCTGGGGGCGATCATGAGTCGATTCTCCCTGCAGAAGCGCTCTGCCCATGCTGACAAATTTGATGTCCGCCTGATTGAGGTAAAGGATTATCCCTGCATGCGCGAAAAAGAGGGCCAGATGTATCGCCGTGACGGGGAAATGCGCCCCTGGCTGAACGATGACCTGCAATCGTTCACCCCGCTGCGCTTCACCCCACCCCAGCTGATGAACTACACCGGCCAGGCCGTTATTATGGATCCGGATATTTTTGCCATTGGCGATATCTGGGACCTGCTCAGCCGTGATATGCGCGGCGCGGCCGTCATGTGCCGCCCCAAGTCCGGACGCAAGGGCCGCAAGGGTGCCTGGGCATCCAGCGTTATGCTGCTGGACTGCGCCAAGCTGCAGCACTGGCAGTTTGAGCAGAACTTTGCCGAAATGTTTGAGCCAGTGAAACGCGACTACATGGACTGGGTTTCACTGAAACTTGAGGACAGAAATACCATCGCCCCGCTGGAAAACGAATGGAACGATTTTGACAACCTCACCGAAAATACCAAGCTGCTGCACAACACCAAGCGCAAGACCCAACCCTGGAAGACCGGGCTGAGCATCGACTATCGCCCGGCTGATACGTTTCAACTGTTTCCGCCGCGCCACTGGCTGCGTCGTGGCAGGCGCGCGCTGTTCGGTGACTACAGATTCGCCGGCACCTATGACGCCCACCCGGATCCCGCGCAGGAGGCTTTCTTTTTTGGCCTGGTCAGAGAAGCGCTGGATGATGGGGTGGTTACCGCCCAGATGCTGCGCGATGAAATGGATCAGGGACATCTCCGTCACGATGCACTGGAGTTGATTGGGGCCTAGCGCCATCCCTAATACAATATTGGTACGGTGCGCTTAGACTAGCTGAGCGTCGCTGAGGTTAGCGACAATATTGTGTTAGATAGGACTAGTCCAGTGACTATACCCAGCTCATTGGCGCTGTTGGCTACTGGTCTGGCAGCTATGAGGTTGCAAAGGCGCAAGCAGCATTCAATACCAGTTCCCAATTCGATCTAAGTCGTCCGGCCCCATTATCGGACCATACATCACGCTATCAACATCGGAGGATATCTCGTATCCATAGAGCCCATAGCCAATGGCTTTATTGATTATCTTCAATGCCCTTTCCTGCATCTTGATCAACATGCCAGGGATCTGAAAAATCGCAGGTACCACACCGAAGTTCATAGAGTTGATTCTCGCCAGGGAGGCTGCAGACACGCCTTGGTAATGCGAAGAGTAGACGTAACGGAAGCCAGAGTCAGGAGTGTTGATATCTTCATTGGTGAGCACAATAATAAACGCACTTTCCGTGCGCATCCGTTGCGCCAGCTCAAAACCCACCGCTGCCAGATAGCTGGCATTATATTGATCGCCACCAGGCAGTAGCATCTCATCACCTTTGCCCAATGCCGTTGTGACCAGAATATCGGTGCCGTGCTGTTCTGCCAGCGCATTTTTTAAACGGATAAGAAAGTCAGGCGGAATTCCTGTCATCGCAATGATCACAATTTTATAATCAGTCTAAGGCTGATTCTGATTGCCGATATGTGCCTTTTCGGGGAAAAAATTTCTGAGCGCGAGGACCGTAATCGTCGCGATAACAAGCGTTACCAAGAGGTTTCTGATATTCATAGTAAGCGGTTCTGGCTACCCACTAGAGACTGCAGTTGCGCGCTACGCAAGCTGGCGAGTCTAGACATTAGTATAGCAGCAACGATCAAAGCGAAGATCAAAGCCAAGGCCGATTTCTATGCTTGGGGCTCCTCGCCATAACCAAACACTGGCGCCAGCGTCGCGGCAAGGCGTGCATCGATGGCCGCCACCTCTTCGTCGGTGAAATAATCCCGGTAGCCGCCCACTTTTGCACGTCGTACCTTGAAGCTGTCCGGGTTGTCTTTGTCACGGGGCATCATGCGACCGCCGGCAAGACGGAACTTCTCTTCCCCTTCCATCTTCTTCATGTTCTCGTAGGAAGAGTAATTAACTGCGGCCTTTACGTGTTCGTCGCCGGCCTTTACTTCCATGAAGTCCAGCAGTTTGCGTAACTCCTCATGCGGTCGCGCTCGCAGGTCCTCGTAGCGCAGCAAATGAAACTTCTCCACCTTCTGGGCCTCGCTCGCCCACAGGTTAAGATAGTCAGTCATAGCAGCCATGCCACCACCGTTCTCCCCCATGACAAATTCGTACAGACTGATATCACTGCCGCGCGGCGGGTAATTGTTAATCGCAATCTTGGTAGGCTTGATGCGAAATTTCCACTGGAAGAACTGCGACACCGCAACATCGCGTGGGTCTCGAGCCAGCAGTATCACCGGCTTGTCGTAAAAGGGTTTCTTGCTCTGGGAGTCGCCGGTAAAATCCTTGATGTAGTTGTCATGTGTGAAGAAGATCTTCGGCACCTGAGAATTCATGTTGTGAAAATTATCGAACCCGAGAATCGCGTTGTCTGGCAGGCCATGCATCACACGGAACAAATGCGAAATCATCACCCGCAACCAGGTGCGGCCACTTTTGCCAAAGGACACCAAAACAATGTCGGCCTTGCGCAGCTTGCCGTACTGCTCCACGCCCCGCAGTTTGCGCTCCGCAGCAAGAATTTCCGCTTCGGGCTGACCGCGCATACGCCAGTGCAGAATACGGCGTGATAATTTCTTGCGGCCCGTTTGTGCTGCCTGACGCAAGTTCTGGATAGCAAGCTTCACGATGCGTTATTCCCGTAACCAAACATGGGGTCCAGCTTTTCAACCATGGCCGCGAGCTGGTCGCACTGCTCATCAGTAAAGTAGTCGCGATAGCCGCCCACTTTCGCTTTACGTACTTTGAAAGATTGGGGATTGTTCTTGTCGCCCGGCTTCACCCGCGCACCAGAGCCTTTAAAAAAACGCTCTTCTTCCATCTTTTTCATATTCTCAAAGGCCGCGAATTCAACCGCCTCGCGCACTTGCTCATCGCTGGCATCAGCGCCGGTGAAATCGAGTATCTTCGAAAGCTCTTCTGTAGGCTCAGTACGCATATCTTCGTACCGCACAATCAACACGTCTTGCAGTTCAGGGATTGCCTGCGCCCAGCCGTTAAAGTAATCGACAATACGAGGCACACCTGCTTCTTCATGCAGTACAAAATCCCAGGTACTGATATCTGCACCATGGGGTGGATAGTCATTGATAAACTTCTTATTGGGTCGCATACGGTACTGCCACTGGAAAAACTGTGACACCGCTACATCACGGGGGTCCCGCACCAGCAGCACAATTCGCTTGCCCTTGAAGTGAGCCTTCGACTGCGGGTTGCCCGTGTAATCGCGCAGATAATTATTGTGGGTAAAAAACACCGCAGGGAGCCCTGCATCTTTATCCCGAAAATTGTCAAAATCCAGCAGTTCACTGGCCGGGAGGCCGCCCTTTAGGGTGTAGGCTCGGGACAACATCACACGCAGCCAGGTGCGGCCCGACTTGCCCCAACTCATCAATACCCAGTCACTGCGCTGGAGCTTCTTATACTCCTCACGGCCACGCAGCCACCGCTCAATCTTCTTGCGCCGGGCAGCCGGCAGCCAGAAGCAAAGCACCAGAATGATATGACGCAGCACAACGCGTGCCTTATCGGCCATCAGTGGGAGACCTTTGTTTGCAGACGGAAATGGCGGCGCATTCTAACGCATATCAGATAGTGTCGCACTACGCCCCGCAGCCCTATTTGCCGCACTATTAACACCCCAATGACCTGCGGGCGCTTTGCGCCAGCATGGGCCTACGTAATAAAATAGAGCAATGTCCAGAATCAATCTAGCAGCACTGCGCCAGGCCGAAGTTCACACCGACCCCTATGACTTCCTTGTGGTGCCCGACTTTATCAGCCCTGCCGCGCTGCCGCAGATCAATACTGACTACCCGGCGATCGAGACGGCGGCCAACCACAATCTGGAAAACCTTTCGGGTGGGCCCGCGTTCAATGCACTTATGGACGAGATACAGGGACCGGAAGTGGCCTCGGCCGTAAGCGAGTTGTTTGACATGGATCTGGTGTCGCTGCCCACTACCGTGACAGTGCGGAAATTCTGTGAGCGCACTGACGGCAATATTCATACCGATCACAAGAGCAAGGTCATCACCCTTCTGGTGTACTTCAACGAGTCCTGGGACCACAAGGAGGGGCAGCTGCGCGTGCTGCGCTCAAAGGACAACATTGAGGACTATGCCGCACAGATCACACCCCTAGGAGGCACGCTGCTGGCATTTCGCCGCACAGATCACTCCTGGCACGGCCATACCCGCTTCGTCGGCGAGCGCCGCATGGTGCAATTGAACTACCTCGACCAGAGCCCGATGGCTGTGGCCGCCCAGCGTATTTCTCGCTTTGGTACGCATTTTATGAAGAATGTACTGGGCATGCGCTAACCGGGTCGATCGCCAGAATTACCGACCTCATCAGCCGATCAAAACAACGCTTTTAT
>JBLFXU010000065.1:0-10900 GCA_047609575.1 Bacteroidia bacterium
GGTTCGAAACACTCTTCGGGAGATAGAATAAATGGGATTGATGTTACGTCTGCATAGGCTGGCGCTTGTGTTACTGACCGCTTTTCTAAGTGCCTGCTCGGTCTATAGTGTGCCCGGAGAAGGAACGGTGCCTGTCGATACCCAACCTGAGTACACCGAAGTTGAGTCGCCCTCCGAGCAACCACGGACTGGCCCCGAGGCTGAGCCGCCTGCAGGTGCGTCATCAGCCAACCAGCAGCTGCTGGTGCAATCTTCCCAAGCCCGCGATCGCGGAGACTATGAACAATCCCTGGCCCTGCTGGAACGGGCCCAGCGCATAGATCCGCGCAGTGGCCGGGTCTATTTGGAGCTTGCCACTACGCATAACGCCCGTGGTGATGAGCGGCAGGCGCAGATTGTGGCCGAGCGTGGCCTGCTGTACTGCATTGCGCGTTCAGTCTGTGAAGGACTGCGCGCCTACGCCAACTGATTAGTGCTCGCTGCAGATCACGGTAAAGCCTTCTGCGCCAGGCGCGAAGCGCAGTTGTTGATTGATGCAGGCAGGCGTATCCCCCGCAGAATGACTGACGAAAATGATCTGAGTGTCGCTATTGTTGGCGATGTGGTCGATGGCGCGCAGGATGAGTGCGCGATGGTGGCCGTCCAGCCCCAGTGTCGGTTCATCCAACAGCAAGATAACCGGTGATTTAACCATTGCTCTGGCCAGCAGCACCATGCGCTGTAGGCCGAAGGATAGCCCGTCGAAATTGTCACGACCATAGGCCTCCAAACCGAGGGCCGCGAGCCAGCGTAGTGCGCTCTCGCGCTGTGCGTCACCCCAGTCATCATACAAACCCACCGTATCAAAGAACCCGGATACGACAACTTCCAGCACGCGCATGCCCTTGGCAAAGGTCAGGTGCAGTTTGGTATCGACCTGGCCAAACTTCTGTTTGATGTCCCAGATACTTTCACCACTGCCGCGACGAATGCCGAACAGCGTGATGTCCTGGCCATAGGCTTTGTGGTTGTCGCCTGTAATGAGGCTCAGCAGTGTTGTCTTGCCACAGCCGTTGGGGCCGGAGACGTAACAATGCTGTCCAGGTTGTAGTACCCAGTCCACGTCCCGCAGCACATCCAATTCGCCGTAACTGACATTGACCTTTTGTAGTTGCAGCAGCGGTTTGCCTGCTGGCAGCGCATAGGGGCGCAGTGCAGGCGAGGGCAACGCATCCAGTGGCGGCATGGGTGGTTTCATCAGTGCTGTTACTGCAGCGCTTGTCAGTGTGGCGTTCCTGTCACCGCAGGCGAAAACGTCGCCATCGTTCAGTACCAGGACTTGGCTGACGCTCTGGGGAATATCCTCGATCTGGCGACACAGCAGGAAAATGGCGGTATCTGATGCGAGTAGCTCCTCGATGATGTCCTGCATTTCTATTTGCGTTGCCCGGTCGAGTCCATCCAGTGGG
The DNA here is from genome assembly GCA_047609575.1 of Bacteroidia bacterium. Lineage (GTDB taxonomy): Bacteria > Pseudomonadota > Gammaproteobacteria > Pseudomonadales > Halieaceae > Marimicrobium. Next base: position 1,449 of record JBLFXU010000065.1, read on the forward strand.
CTGTCCAGTATGAGCAGCCCAGGCTCCGCCAGTATGGCCCTGATCAGCAGGGTTTTGCGCATCTCGCCTGTCGAGATAAAGCGCAGCCCACGGTTGAGGATGTGCCCGATCGCCAGTCGCTCTACCCAATGCTGAAACCTGTGGTCTGGTTTCTTTGTGCCTAACAGCAGGGTTTGCACGGTTGTGCCGGGATCGCTGGCATCGGCGCGAAATTCAGAATCGTCCAGCTTCTGGTCGCGGTCGCACAGGGCCCGGGCTTGTTCAAAGCAAACATAGGCGACGCCCTGCTCTGTGAGGGTTGCTGCGCGGTACATGTCGCCTGAGAATTGCTTGGCCTGACCACTGATAATTCTCGCAAGGCTGGTTTTACCTGAGCCATTGGGGCCAAGGCAAGCCCACTGCTGGCCAGCCAGTAGTTGCCAGTTGATGTGCTTTAGCGCCGGCAGGGCGCGATAAACCAGACTCGCGTCTTGTAGCGACAGCAGTACAGTGTCCTGATCTGATGTGTGCTGCATGTCCTGCTGGCGCCCCAAATTATCCGCTGAGCTTGTCACATTGCCTCCTGACTGGCTTAATCCTTGCTTCCCTGATTGTCCTGGAAGAAATCCCGCACGTGTCTATCGCTCTATTACAGCTTATCCAGACCCGGCTTGAAGATCACAGCCCAGGCAAGAAATTGTTACGTCGTTTGAGGAAGCGCTCCGCGGTTGCGATGATTCTACAGGTACGCGATGGCGAGCTGAATGTTCTTATGATCAAGCGCGCCGAGCGCAAGGGCGACCCCTGGTCAGGACACATGGCATTCCCCGGCGGACGGATGGACCCCGATGACGCCAGCGTTTTTGCCACGGCTGTGCGTGAAACCCAGGAGGAAGTTGGACTGCCGCTCGGGCCCGACGATGAGTGCATTGGACGCCTGTCGGATCTCAGCGCCAGGCCGCGATTCGGTGCTCTGGGCATGACCGTCACGCCCTTCGTTTTTCGACTGGAAAGGGCCGTGAGTTTTGTCGCCAACTATGAGGTCGCGGAGGTTATCTGGGTGCCACTGGAGTTTCTGCTCACGATTGAGAATCGCGAGCAGATGGTGTGGAAGTACAAGGAAATGGCAATTACCGTGCCGTGCTACAAATATGAGGGGCGCACGATATGGGGTTTGTCATTGATGATGCTGGATGAATTGCTTGACCTGGTTGAAGGCAAGAATCCGGCGCGGCGCCGCTGGCGTAAGTGATAGCGCTCTGGATACTCCGAGATTGATGTCAGCCGCTTGCTGATGATGCAACTGTCCAGGCTGTTTAGCGGTATCTAGACTTTTGAGTAGTAGCTGGACGTTTAGTAGCAACTGGAATTTATAAGCAGTAACTGGGTTTTATAAGTAGGATCTGGATTTTATAAGTAGGGTCTGGACTTTCTCAGTAGTACCTGGCGTTTCTAAGCAGTACCTAGACTTGCTGTAAGCGCGGTTTAACTGGAATCGGTTGGCCCATATCCTCAAGGCTAGACAGGGCAACAGCAATTCCCCGCTTTTTCGCAAGATACATAGCCTTGTCGGCCTGTTCTTCCAGCTCGGCCTGCTGCCTGCCATCCACTGGGAAGATAGAGACACCGATGCTGGCGGTGAATGTCATTGGTTGCTGCCGCACAGATACAGGTTGCTCAATGGCGCGAGCCAGTTTTTGGGCAATGCGTGTAATTTGGTCTGGCGACTTCATGTCTTCCAATACGGCGGCAAATTCATCGCCGCCCAGACGGGCCACCAAATCGGTCTCGCGCAAACTGTCCTTTATGCGCTGCGCGACAGTAGAGAGCAGTTTGTCCCCGACCCCGTGACCGTAGGTGTCATTAATTTTCTTGAAACCATTTAGGTCGATCACCAGCAGACCCATCATGCAGCTTCTATCTGCCGCTCGCTGCAGTGCCAGAGCGATGCGGTCTTCATAAAAACGGCGGTTGGGCAGCATAGTAAGTTGGTCGTGTGAAGACAGGTGCTCCAGTTCGAGATTTGATTCTTGCAGACCCAAACGCAGCGCCTTGTTCATTTCGGCGTAGATCATTATGACGCTGAGTATGGCAACACCCGAACCGGTATAGGCGACAGTCATCGCAATCGAATGGTTCTCAGGCGCGATGATTTGTATGAATTGAAATCCTGTTTTTTCGGTCAGCAGAACAGCAATCCAGAACAGCAGCACGCCGACAGCCCAGCCCACACTAAGGCTAGTACTGCCGACAATACCGGCTATAACTGGCGCCATAATCATGAGGTGATAAGTGGGTGATTCCGTGCCGCCCAGTACAAGACAGGCAGCGGCAAAGGCTGAAGCGTAAATGACCAGCATAACGTTGAGCGCCATGACGCGGCGACCGGACGTACGCAGCATCATCATACTGCCCAAAACGCCTGAGATCATAGTCAGGAACATGATGTTTGCGACTACCCGTCCTTCAGGTCGCAGGTCGACAAGTAAGGGGGTTACGATGGAGAGGGAGAGAACGAGTACGAACCAAAAAGCACTAGTCATTACTAAAATGCGCTGGCGATAGTGTTCCTCGTCCAGTGGATTGTATTCCGATCGGCCTGTCGAAATTTCGTACAGGACGTTCAGGCCTTTTCGGGCTATTGCCCCCAACGAGTGCATATTTAGTTGTCTGCTTTTTGTCCCCGTACCCTTTTGTATACAGAGTCAGTGGGGTATTGTCGCGTTGTGAAGCCCGATTGTGCGACTTAGTTCTCTTTTCTCAGGAAGGCTCGCGTATCGAGTATCAGCTCGCGCAGGGCGGGGTCTTCGCGGCTGGCTTTTAGTAGGGCGTTCGCATCCAGTTCACCGTTGACGTGGCTTGCTACCAATTGCAGTAACACCGGGGTCATTTTCGGCTCGCGCTCCCAGCGTGGGGCGTCTACGAGATTGCCGCTGACCCAGCCTTCCTTGCGGCTCAGCCAATACCCGCCGCAGCTGGACAGGCTGAAATCGCCCTGCCTGCCAAAGCTCACATTGGGGGTGAACGGGTCGAAGCCACCGGGTATCTCCTGGGTGATTTGGTGCAGCGCCATGACCCACTGGCTGCCGGGGGGAAAGGTGTCTGCCGGCGGGCGGCAGTAGTCGCCAGTCTTCAGCCACACGCGTACCGGCGGCGTTGTTTCTGACCCGCTGAGTCGTTGGTCGATCTGTAGGTCTATGGAATTCCCTTTGCGGGCCACCACAGTGGCGACGACGACGAGATCCGTCTGGGCGTGTACGTCAACGAACGAGCCCTGCCACAAGCATTCGCATTCGGCCTGTGCTCCCGTGGCTAACGTTAGTAGGAACCCTGCGATGGCAAGATGCAGGCGCATAGCGTGTTACTGCATGGCCCGGGCTGCTTCCAGGGCGAAGTAGGTCAGGATGCCGTCACAACCAGAACGTTTGAAGGCCAGCAGGGATTCCATCATCACGGCCTCCTGGCTCAGCCAGCCTCGTTCAAAGGCGGCCATGTGCATAGCGTATTCACCGCTGACTTGGTACGCGAACGTGGGCGCTTTGAGCTCATCTTTCACGCGACGCACGACGTCCAGATAGGGCATGCCCGGTTTTACCATGATCATGTCGGCGCCCTCTGCCAGGTCCAGGGCACACTCGTGCAGGGCCTCGTCGCTGTTCGCCGGATCCATCTGGTAGCTGTACTTGTCACCGCCTTTCAGGTTGCCGGCAGAACCCACCGCATCCCGGAACGGGCCGTAATACGAAGAGGCATATTTGGCCGAGTACGCCATGATAAGTGTGTTGTGATGGCCGTCTGATTCCAGCGTCTGGCGGATTGCTCCGATGCGCCCGTCCATCATGTCTGAAGGCGCTACGACATCTGCACCGGCAGCGGCATGGGAGAGTGCCTGCTGCACCAGTGCATCGCTGGTGACGTCGTTCATGACATAACCACGCTCGTCGATGATGCCGTCCTGGCCGTGGGTGGTGTAGGGGTCCAGCGCCACATCTGTGATAACGCCCAGCTCGGGCTGGGCATCTTTCAGCGCTTTCACTGCGCGTTGTACCAGACCATCCGGATTATAAGCTTCCTGCGCTTGTAGGCTCTTTTGCGGCGTTCCTATCACTGGAAATAGCGCGACAGCCGGTACACCCAGTTGGTGCAGTTGCGCTGCCTGCAGCAGTAGCAAATCGATACTGAGTCGTTCTATTCCAGGCATTGAGGGTATGGCTTCGCGCTGGCCTGTACCTTCCAGTACAAATACAGGAAAAATTAAATCCGCTGGCGACAGGGTGTTCTCGCTGACCAGTGCGCGTGAAAATGCGTTGGCACGCAGTCTGCGCATACGTGTGACGGGGTAGGGGCCGCGCTGAGAGTTAAAGGCCATGGTTTGATCCTCGATTCATGCTTTGATTCTCAATTAAAGTGCGGCAAATGCCGACTGCGCCGCAGCGATTGTTTCGGCGATATCCTGGCTGTTGTGCGCGCTGGAGGTAAAGCCGGCCTCGTAAGCTGCGGGCGCCAGATAAACGCCTGCTGCGAGCATCTTGTGGAAGAAGCGATTGAAGGCATCACTGTCGCAATCCATCACCTGAGCGTAATTGCTTATCTGCGTTTCGGAGGTAAAGAATCCTCCGAACATGGTTCCGGCGTTATTGGTGGTAAAGGGAACGCCAGCAGCCGCGGCAGCGCCGCACAGTCCGTCGCACAGTGATTGCGTGCGTGCGAAGAGGGGTTCGTAAAAGCCCGGTTGGGAAATAATATCTAACGTTGCCAGCCCGGCGGCCATGGCGATCGGGTTGCCTGAGAGTGTGCCCGCCTGGTAGACAGGCCCCAGCGGTGCGATTTGTTCCATGATCTCGCGTTTGCCGCCAAAAGCACCGACAGGCATGCCGCCGCCGATGACCTTCCCCAGTGTGGTCAGGTCCGCATCGATACCGTAATAGCCTTGCGCACCAGCGAGACCGAAACGAAATCCAGTCATCACTTCGTCGAGAATCAACACAGCACCACTGGCGCTGCAAACCTCTCGTAGCGTTTCTAGAAATCCCGGGGCTGGCGGGATGCAGTTCATGTTGCCCGCCACAGGTTCGACGATCACGCAGGCGATATTCTCACCCAGCTCTGCAAAGGCTTTACGCACACCTGCGCTGTCGTTGTAGGTCAGTGTCATAGTGTGGTCGGCCAGCGATTTTGGCACACCTGGTGAGCTGGGAACCCCAAGGGTAAGTGCGCCAGAGCCTGCCTTTACCAGCAGTGAATCAGAATGGCCGTGGTAGCAGCCTTCGAATTTTACGATAGTGTCGCGACCGGTGTAGCCGCGCGCCAGGCGGATTGCGCTCATAGTAGCTTCTGTGCCGGAGTTCACCATGCGTACCATGTCCATGCCCGGCATGATCGAGCAGATGCGCTCTGCCAGTTCGATCTCCAGTACTGTCGGCGCGCCAAAGCTGAGGCCTTTCTCGCTTTGCTTGATGACCGCTTCACGCACCTGCGGATGGTTGTGTCCCATTAGCATAGGCCCCCAGGACAGCACGTAGTCTATATAGCGGTTGCCATCGACATCGTATACGTAGGCACCATCGCTGCGCTCGATAAAAACAGGCGTGCCGCCTACAGCCTTGAAGGCACGAACCGGCGAATTAACGCCTCCGGGAATGTGTTGGCTAGCGCGGGCAAAAAGCGATTCTGAGTTACTCATGTGGCGCAAATATCCTTGTGACACTGGGCTTGTGCTGCGTAGGAAATTATCAGCCCTTACGCTGACAATATCCAGCTGAAAGGGTAACAACTAAAAAGGTTGGAACACCGCTAGCAACACGATGCCGAACAAAAACAAGACGGGCACCTCGTTGAAGAAGCGGAAATACACGTGATTGTGTTTGATCCGGTTCTCTCCCGCGGCTTTTACATAGTGACCGCAGAGCAGGTGGTAGGCGACAAGAAAAGCAACGCCAGCCAGCTTTACGTGTAGCCAGCCTTTTTCAAGCAGGTAAGGTTTTTGCACGATTAGCGCGATCCCCAGACATACGGTGATAACCATGAAAGGTGTTACGAAGCGATACAGCTTGCGCGCCATCATGGCCAGATGAGTGCGAACTTGCTCGTTGTCGCTGCCAGCATAGTGCACAAGAATGCGTGGCAAATAGAACAGACCCGCAAACCAGCACACTACAAAAATGATATGGAAGGCTTTTAACCAGAGCAGCACAGACTTTTCTCCCGTTCCTTTTCTCTATTACAGCACACTAGACAGTGTGAATCTCTCGATGCTGTCCCGGCTGACTACACCGTGAAGAATTGTGCGCCCGGTGTTATGGCTCACCTCGACCACATGAACGGCTTCGGTAGTCTGTGTGCGCATGGTGTCGATGGCTTGTCGCAAAGTGGCCTGCATGGGTATCGGTGTGGTGGTCCAGCGACGTATGCCTGCCTCGGTTAGGTCTGTATCCTCTGCCTCAGCCAACGCTTCCTCTAGCCACGCCAGGAGTTCGACGTCACTGACCAGGTACAAATCCTCTTCATCTCGATGCACCAGACACCAGTTAGGTTTGAATTCCAGTAGAGGTTCCATGTCCGATTCGTGCAGGATCACAATAAGGCCGGAGGCCAGACCCCCGACAATCCCCAGGAGGGCGTAGGCGAGCACGGAATCATAGCTGCGCAGGCGGCGTCGATAGTCTGATAGCAGTTTTTGCAAGGTCAGTCCCAGACAGGTAAAAACACAATATTAACAGTTCTATTGCCGTCTAATGCTTTTATACTACGCAGCCGCTTTGCCACAGGTATTTTGGGGCGGCGGAACTATGGTTTAAAACGGCAGGAAAGAGTCATGATCAGGGTGGGGATTGTCGGCGGTACCGGATATACGGGTGTCGAGCTACTGCGTTTGCTGGCACAGCACGAGGAGGCGGAGGTGTCCGTTATTACTTCGCGCGGTGAAAGCGGTCGCCGTGTGGACGACCTATACCCGAATCTCCGCGGCCACTGCGAGCTGGCGTTTACCGAGCCTGATGTTACAGCTCTGGCTGCCTGCGATATCGTCTTTTTTGCCACGCCTCACAATGTCGCTATGAATCTCGTGCCACAGTTGCTCGATGCGGGCGCACGGATAGTTGATCTGTCAGCCGACTACCGGCTGCGCGACGCAGCTATCTGGTCTGACTGGTATGGCGAGACACATAAGAGTCCCCAGCTGTTGGCGCAGGCAGTTTATGGCTTGCCGGAGTTCAATCGCGAAGCCATTGCTACCGCGCAACTGGTGGCTTGCCCCGGATGCTATCCCACATCGGTGCAGCTGGGTTTTATGCCCTTGCTGGCAAAAGGACTGGTTGACGTCGATAGCCTGATTGCCAGTTCCGCCTCCGGTGTTAGCGGTGCAGGCCGGCAAGCTAAGGTGGACAACCTGTTGAGCGAGGTCTCCGATAGCTTTAAGGCCTATGCGGTTGCCGGGCACCGCCACTTGCCGGAGATTGAACAGGGCTTGTCAGATATCGCAGGCACTTCGGCTAAGGTAACTTTCGTGCCGCACCTGCTGCCCATTATTCGGGGAATCCACTCCACTTTGTTTGCAACGTTTAAAGGCTCTGCGGAGGATGTGCAGGCGTTGTATGAGTCATGGTACGCGGACGAGCCCTTTGTCGATGTTTTACCCGCCGGCGTTTTTCCGCAGACTCGTACCGTCAAAGGTGCCAATCGTTGCCAAATCTCTGTTGCTGTTCCCCAACAGCGTGACACGATTGTGGTGATGGCGGCCATCGACAACCTGGTCAAGGGAGCCTCTGGCCAGGCGGTGCAGAATATGAACATCATGCTGGGTCTTGACGAGCAAGCTGGGCTGCGCCAAATCGGGCTTTTGCCCTGACAATCCTGTGATTGGAGACCCTCGCAACAGTAGGCCCCGTCGGGGCGGCGCGCTTTTCTTACTATTACTGGTTGGCGTGTCTTTGGTGGCTGGGCTATATCTGGGCCGGCGCACTGCACTGCAGGACGTTACGGCTGAGCTTCAGGCGGGATCGGTGTTATCGGGTTCGCAAAAAGAACTGGATGAGCTGCGGGCTGAACTTCAGATCAGAAGCGCTAGGCACGGTGTAGATCGACAGTCGCTTGAAATGGTGCGCAGCAATATGGCGGCGCAGAACGAGCAGATTGCGGCACTTGAAGAAGATCTGCGTTTTTATCGCAGTCTGATGGCGCCAGAGGATGCTGCGGGCGATATCAGTCTTAGTCCGCCGGTCTTTGAGCCGGGCAGAGGGGTCGGAGAGTACGACTTCCGCTTCGCCATCTTGCAGCGGGCAAACAAGCATGTCCCGGTGAAGGGTAGCCTTACTATTACGTTATCTGGGCTGGTGGCAGGTGAGCCCGTTGCGCATACATTGCAGGCGTTGTCGCTGGATAAGCTGGAGGAGCCGCTGCCGCTGAGTTTTCGTTACTTCCAGGCTCTGGAGGGCACAATGACGTTGCCGGAGGGCTTTGAGCCGCGCAGTGTCGAGATAGTAGCGACGCTGGTCAAGCCGAAAAAGGTAGAGCTGCGGGAAGATTATTCCTGGCAGCAGAAGGAGTAATAGGGCCATGCTTGGAAGGAAAAAACCAGGATCAGGCGTAGCCGGAGGCACTACGCTAATTTCCCATGACACGACGGTGGTTGGCGAGCTGCGCTTTGCCGGAAACCTCGATGTGGAAGGCCTGGTGAAGGGCAACATCATCGCCGAATCCGGTGCCCAAGCGCTGGTGAGGGTCGTTGGCAAGGGCCGGGTAGAGGGAGAGATTCGCGCGCCCTACGTTGTCATCAATGGGATTGTTCAGGGGGATGTGCACGCATCCCGGCAGTTGGAGCTGGCACCCAAAGGTCAGGTCAACGGTAATGTCTATTACTCGACGGTCGAAATGGCCGCCGGGGCTGAGGTCAATGGTAGCCTGACGCATGTGGGTTCTGTCGAGGATTTGCAGGAAAAGCCTGTCGATGGGGCGGAAAACCCCTCAGAATCTGCGGATTAGTGTTTGTGAGCAATACTTGACTAAAATACTCGGATTTACCATAATCCAATCAATAGAGAGAATATGGGGCCCGTATTCGGGCTTGGACTGTACCGATGTCAGTAGCTGAAACGTTTAATCCGGCAAGTATCAACCTGAGCTCTGCCGCCGTCCAGAAAGTACGTAGCCTGGTGACGGAGGAGGAGAACGACGAGCTGAAGTTGCGCGTGTTTATTACCGGTGGTGGTTGCTCTGGTTTCCAGTACGGCTTCACCTTTGATGAGCTGGCCGCAGAGGATGATACCGCCATTGAGAGTGACGGCGTAACGGTGCTGGTCGACCCCATGAGCTTCCAGTACTTGGCCGGGTCAGAGGTGGATTACACTGAGGGACTCGAAGGTTCCCGCTTTGTCATCAATAACCCCAATGCGGAGACGACCTGCGGCTGCGGTTCCTCGTTTTCAATCTAAACCAAGCGATGCGCAAATACGGTCACCTGCGGTGGCTAGCACTGG
>JBLFXU010000066.1:0-10738 GCA_047609575.1 Bacteroidia bacterium
ATCGAGTCGCGTCGTAGCCGGAGGATTCGGAGAACTCGTCTCCGCGCACGAATGACTCATTGAATTGAATGCTGGCTTTGGCTAGCGCTCGTCGGATTCCAGTCAACCGTTCCTCGTTGGGTAGCGTGCCTGAAAAACCTTGTAGGACTCCAATGTTCTTGTGTCCCTGCGCGATCAACAATTGTGTCACCGCGTTAGCGCCTTTTTTATGATCGGAGGTGACGGTCACCATACGGCGGTCCGGAAAACCTCGGTCGATGAGCACTATAGGCAAACCGGCCTGGTCCACTTCGGCCAAGTGCTCTGATACGAGGCCAACCGGACAAACCAACAATGCTTCAACACGGCGTTCCAAAAATTGTGTGACCAGGCGCTTTTCGGTATCACTGCAATCACGACTGTCGGCCAATAGCAGCGAGTAGCCGTTCTGCTCGGCAGCGATGGTGATTTCCCGGGCGATAGCTGCGAAGAACGGATTTGCAACGTCCGGGACTATGGCGCCAATTAATCCAGTGCGCTGTGAACGAAATGACTGTGCAACACGATTGGGACGAAACCCTAATCGTTCGGATGCTTCGCGGACAGCCCGTTCGGTTGCTTTGCTGATGCGATACTCGCCGGCCTTGCCATTGAGTGCCCGTGACGCCGTAGAAACGCTTACACCCGCAGCAGCGGCCACGTCTTTCAAGCTAGCGGGGGAGGTATTCATAAATGGCTGCGTGTTGTCATGACGGTGTTTGCCGATGATGCGAACCAGTTCGATGTACAGGCGTTCGCGGTGATAGTTAGCTGTATTTGTACCTGGCAGGATCAATTACCTCACGCCAAGTGCTTGCACAACCGATTGTGCATGGTAATGTGCCAGTATTGTGTAAGTCAACTATCAGGCTGGATAATAAAATAATTTGCCTGCCGTGAACGCTATAGAAGCGCACCGTACCGGCAGCCAGGTCGAATCAGCGTGTCTTTTCATGTGATGAATACCTACCGCGCCCTACATTTCCATTCACTAGCAGCAATCATGCTGTGCCGTAGTTATGTAGATTCAACTTGAGTCAACACCAGGATTCCGGACCACCTCTTGAAGGTCTGCCTCCTGCGCGAGGGATGTATGGAGTCGCTTATGGCGAGCACACTCCTGAAGTTTCGCATTGTACTGAGTGTTCCGCCAACAACAGGCAGCCAATATGATGAATGTCCTCGTATCAAACCCTGCGCCCCAGTGGTCAGAAGCTCCAGATTTCTCTACACGTCCAGATATGCAGGTTCTGCAATTTTGACAGGACTCCTGTGCCTTAGCAGCGCGTCCGTGCTGCATGCGCAGCCCACTGAAAAGAGAGTGCTTGAAGAGATTTTGGTTACCGCGAAAAACGGCGAGAGTCTCTGCAGGACGTGCCGATTTCCATGACGGTACGGAGTAGCGACGAACTATCCGAGTTGAATATTTTCGACTTCACCGAGACCGCACAACTGACACCCGGTGTGGACTTGTTCCCCGGCGTACAGACCGCTGCTATTCGGCTGCGGGGGGTGGGCCCTGCGTTTTCTGCGCTGACATCACCGCAAAGTGTTGCGGTGTTCGTTGACGATTTTGCACAATCTTCCGTGGGCACCGTATTCGCCACTATGGTAGACATTGAGCGAGTTGAACTACTGCGCGGCCCGCAAGGTACGCTCTATGGCCTCAATGCACCTGGTGGTGTCTACAATATTACTACCAGGTCACCCAATCTCACTGGGCTTTAGGGCTATGTGGAGTCTTCCTATAGCCAATATGATTTTGACTATTACCAGGCCGACAGCAGTGTGGAGCCACTGGCGATTGGGTTTTACCTGCCCCTTGCTGACGTCTATGCCTTTGACCCCGCCCCAGCGGATTTAGCAGATCCTGTGCGCGTGCATATTCTGGGGGCCCAGGGACAGCTCTGGACTGAGTTTATGCCCGATTCGAATCATGCAGAGTACATGGCCTTCCTCCGGGTGGCGGCGCTGTCCGAGATGGTCTGGAGCCCTCAAGCGAGCCGCAGTTATGCCGATTTCCAGGCAAGGCTGCCGGCTCATCTGGAGCGATTGGATGTGCTGGGGGTGAATTATCGCCCACTGGGCAATGACGATCAGACGCTGAGTGGCCAGTTCCAGACCTTCCTGATGCGGACCGCTATGTCGTTTTACTTCTGGCTTATCCAGCCCTAGGTTGCGGTGTTGAACCAGTGCTGTCGAATTTGCCGCCGCTAGAGGCGCTTCCCCGGCAAGCGTCTATACTGCGCCCACTAAATTTCGTCGTGAAGAACATGAACATGGAGAATGCTAGCAATGTCCCAAGCAAATGATGTGATCCTGATTACCGGTGGCGGCAGTGGCATGGGCCGCGAGACTGCCCGTCGTTTTGCTGGCCGCGGAGCCAGTGTCGCTATCTTTGATGTCAGTGAGGCCGGCATGGCCGAAACCGCAGAAGGCTTGGATAATGTTCACGGCTGGTCTGTGGATATCACCAATTTTGAGGCTGTAAAAGCCGCTGTGGCTGAAGTCGAGGCAAAGCTTGGCCCGGTCAATCGTCTGTACAACTGCGCCGCGATTATGCCTTTTGGTAGATTAATCGAGCAGGACAACGGCATCATCCATAAGCAGATGGCTATTAACTACGGTGGCCTGGTGAATATCACCCAGGCAGTGCTGCCAGGTATGGTGCAGCGCGGCGCGGGTGATTTTGTCAGTTTTGCTTCCATGGCAGGCTGGATTCCCATGCTCAAGACCGGCGCCTATACAGCGACCAAGTTCGCGGTACGCGCTTTCACTGAAACCCTGCAACACGAACACCTGAATTCAGGCATTCGCTTTGCCTGCGTCTGTCCCCCAGCCGTTGCCACGCCGCTGCTGAAGCAGGGCCAGGAAAGCGACTGGCCCAAGATGCTGGACGGGGAGCAGGGCGAGCCAATCCAGCCTGAGGTGGTGATCGATGCGATTGAAAAGTGTTTGGAAAAAGGTAAGTTCTTTGTCCTTCCCACCCGTGATGCGAAGATAGGGGTGTTTATGCGTCGCCTGTTTCCGGGGCTTATCTGGAAGCAAGTGCATCAGGTCGAGGGCTGGTGAGCCCCTAGTTCCTCTAGCGCCTTATGCCGCCATCGAGCCAACACTAGTTGATGTGCGGCAAATAGGAATAGTGTTTGGCGTAGTGCAGCATCTGCTCATCGAAGCTGTCCGGATAACTTAGCAGTACATCCACAATGCGCTCATCCGGGCGCGATGACATCGTACTGCGCCAACATACCGCGCCGGATGTAGCGATCGTATGCGGCTCGACCAGCGTCTTTACTGGGCGTCAGCCCAAGCTCGATTAACATTTTTCCGTTTGCTCTCAAAAACAACAACTTACAGACGGCAGCTTGCTAGGGGCGAGAAATAATTGCACCGCGTTGCTGTACCACTTGTGCGGAGAGCTTTTGCGCTGCGGTGACTGCCGCCTCTATCGACTGGCCGTTTAGTCTTGCGCCGAGATAGCCTGCGTTGAACGAATCGCCAGCTCCGGTTGTATCGATTGCATCTACTGCAGTCGCCTGTTGACTGAAGTTGATGTCGTCGCAGCATACGTGCGTCGTTAGCGCCGCTCCCTTGATGACTCGCTCAGTCACGCCATGCTCCCGGTACAGCGCATCAACTTGCTCTACCGTTGTAAATCCCCACAGAGCGGTCTCATCTTCCAGTGTTGGCAGAACCGTATGGCAAAACGGTAACACGCGTTCTATGGATGCGCGGGCCTGTTCGGCACTCTGCCACAGGCGAGGTCGGTAGTTGGGGTCAAATACGATGCGGCAGCCCTGGGCGGCCAGTTGCTGCAGCAGTGTGAGTAATTGCGCTTCTGAGCTGCGGGTAATGGCCAATGTGATGCCAGTGAAATAGAACAGCGTGCAATCGGTGAGCGCGAGGGGCGCGTTGAACATTTCTCTTGCGGGTGACTGATCGCGCCAGTAACTGAAGTGGCGCTCGCCATTGTCGTCGTTGTCGATCAAGTAGAGACCAGGCTGGCGCCCCGGGCAGAGCGTTATAAGCCCGGTGCCCACGCCTTCGGCTTCGAGCGAAGCCATGATCTGCATCGACAGCGGGTCAGCGCCCAGTCGGGTCAGGTAGTCGACAGAATAGCCCGCGCGGGCCAGATAGACCGCCGTATTGAAGCTGTCGCCGGCGAAACCGCGCTGGTACGAGGCATCCCCACCGCGGGCAGCCAGTTCCACCATGACTTCACCTGCACAGCAGATCTGCATTCTTTGCTCCGGATTCGTTTTCGGCTTTGGCTTGCCTGGGAGGCAGCCTGGTGAACCAACTTGACAGTGAGGAGGGTACCCCCTAAATTGGCCTGACCAGCTTACCAATAACTATTGTGGAGTAGGCGCCTCGGAATAACAAGGATCAACCCGCGCTCTCAGGGTGCCAGACGCAGTGAGCCATGTTGCTGAGCCAGACGCGCTGATCCAGATGCATTGAGTCTTATCAGAAGAGCCAGATCATGAGTCAGAACAGCACAGTGCGACTCGCGGTCATAGGCCTGGGTAATATCGCCGGGCAGCATATCGAGAATATACGTAGCGGCGCAGTGGCCGATTGTAAGGTCACCGCGTTGTGCTCCCGCTCTGCCAGTCCTCTTTCGGAGGATCTGGCGGAGGATCTGGGCACTCCTCATTTTACGGATATGAATTCCCTGATCGGCAGCGGCTGCTGTGATGCCGTGTTGATTGCCACCCCTACCTGGAATCATTTTGACGCTGGCGCTGCTGCCCTGGAGGCCGGCCTGCACGTGATGATGGAAAAGCCTATCGGCTTGTCTGTGCTACAGGGGGAGCAATTACTGGCGCTGCAGCGCAAGGAGCAGGTGTTTGCGCTGATGCTTAACCAGCGTACAGATCCCCTTTTTCTAACCATGCGGGAGGTCATTCAATCCGGCCAGCTGGGTCCTATCACCCGCACGCACTGGACCATGACCAATTGGTTTCGACCGGAGGTCTATTTCCAGGTCAGCGACTGGCGCGCAACGTGGCGCGGCGAAGGCGGCGGCCTGCTGGTTAATCAATGCATTCACAATCTGGACATTTTTCAGTGGCTCTGTGGCATGCCCTCCAGCGTGCAGTCTTTTTGCCAGTTCGGGAAATACCATGACATTGAAGTTGAGGATGAAGCGACCGCCTACTTTGAATATCCCGATGGTGCTACCGGCCTATTTGTTGGCTCAACCGGAGAGGCACCGGGCGTAAACCGCTTCGATATTGTTGGCGATGAAGGCGCGTTGTACTTTGATGGCGAGCGTCTGTTGCTATCGCGCAACACGCCCGCCACCAGCGCGTACAACAAGGACACACGCGACATGTTTGGCATGCCGCAGTGTGAGGTGGTCGATATAACACCGCCCAGAGAGGGTAATCAGCACGCGGCTGTGCTCAATAATTTCGTCTGCGCCATACAACGCGACGAGCCGCTGATAGCGCCTGCACAGGAGGGCCTGGCTTCGTTGAGCCTGGCCAACGCCATGCTGCTTTCCACATGGGCGCAGGAGAAGATAGAGCTGCCGCTGGACAGTGCGCGCTATCAGGCTGCACTGGAGCAAAGAGTGGCTACGTCGACACTGCGAGACAAAGCGGATATTGCGGCAAGGGTTGATATGAATGCCTCCTACCGTTAATCCAACGCGAAAGGTCATACGGTGAATCAGGAAATCGAACAGCTCAATGCAATTGCCGCCCGTCCTGCGCTGGCGCGCCTGCCTACCTATTTGCGTCTGTCTGGTCCGGGCTGGTTACAGGGCGCCATGACACTAGGCGGCGGTAGCGCAATTACCTCGCTCACCATTGGTGCTGTTTACGGCTACGAACTGCTGTGGGTGCAGCCACTGTCGATGCTGATTGGCTGCATTATGTTGTTCGCGTTGTCGCACCAAACACTCAGCACCGGCGATAAGCCCTTTGCAGCAATGCGAGACCATGTGCACCCCTCTCTGGCCTGGGTCTGGGCGATTGCCGCGCTGGCATCCAGCATAATCTGGGGGTTTTCTCACTATCCTCTCAGTGCTGGCATGCTGGAGGAGATTCTTATCGTGGGTGCCGGGGTGCATGTTGAGGATGGCCTCGGTCGCGAAATGTACCTGTTTGGTCTGGCGGTGCTGGTGTGGATGGTCTGTGCTTATACGGCGTGGAACTATGGCGCTGGCGGCCGCGCCGTGAAGGTCTTTGAAACATCGATCAAGGTTCTGAGCAGCATGATCATCCTCGCGTTTCTGTGGGTGGTGATCAAGGCTACCGGAAACGGACAGGTGGACTGGTCGGCGGCGCTGGCAGGCTACGTTCCGCGCAGTCTGCCAGGCGATAGTGCGGGCGTCATAACGATCATGGCAGCGCTTGGAACCGCCGTAGGTATCAATATGACCTTTGTCTATGGCTACACATTGTTGGATCGGGGCTGGGGTCCGGCGCATCGTGAATTGTCGCGTTACGATATTGTGATAGGGCTGGTGATTCCCTATGTGCTGGTAACAGGTTTGATTTCTATTGCCGCTGCCGGCGCATTTTATGGCAGTGACATGGGTATTCAGGGCAAACTCGCCCCGGCCCAGGCTGGGGCCATGTTTGCCGATGCGGGCATGGGAGAAGTGACCGGCCGATTGATCTTTGCCATCGGCATACTCGGTATGGCGGTGGGTTCTTTGGTAATGCATATGTTGTGCTGCGGTGCGGCCGCGGGCGCCATGTTTAATTGGGAGCCGCATACCACACAGTATCGCCTGGCCTTGCTACTGCCGACACCAGCGGTTCTGGGCGTCTTTCTTTGGTCCAGCATGGGGCCCTATGTCGTTCTGCCCACTTCTGCGATCTGTGGGTTTCTTTTGCCGGTAGCCTACATTGGCTGGTTCATCCTCAGTAACAATGGCGACTATCTAGGGACAGATCGTCCGCGGGGCGCAAAGCGCCTTGTCTACAACATCGCAATGCTGTTGTGCATAGCCACGGTGTTGGCCAGCGTGATCTACAGCACTGGCATCAAACTGAATTGGTTCTGAGACATGGCAGATATAAAGGATGGCGCCAATTACGCTCCCACAACCGACGCCGAAAAAGTGGTCGCACCGGGTGAGTTCAGTTTTGCCGTTGCACATTTGGATCATGGTCATATCTATGGCCAGACCAACGGTTTACGCGACGCGGGTGGCACACTAAAATTGGTCTATGACCCCGATCCTGCGAGGGTTGCGAAGTTTGTAGCGGCCTACCCCGGTGTGCAAGTAGCCGAGAATCTGGAGGCGATCCTTGCCGATCCGGAGATCAAGTTAGTCAGCGCGGCGGCAATCCCGAACGAGCGAGCCGAGCTTGGCATGCGCGTGTTGGAAGCGGGCAAGGATTACTTCACTGATAAGTCTCCCTTTACAAGCCTGGCGCAGTTGGAACGTGCGCGCTCAGTGGTAGCCAAAACGGGTCGCAAGTATGCGGTCTATTATGCGGAACGTTTGCATAACGACGCCGCATGGCACGCAGGAGAATTGATCCAGCAGGGTGCAATCGGTCGTGTGCTGCAGGTGCTCAACCTGGCGCCACACAGACTGGCGAAGTCTACCCGCCCAGACTGGTTTTTTGATAAGCACTGCTACGGCGGCATTCTCACAGATATTGGTTCCCATCAGGTGGAGCAGTTCCTAACCTACGCGGGATGCGGGGATGCCAGTATCAATTTTTCCCGGGTCGAAAACTTCAGCCATCCGGACAAGCCGGGGCTAGAGGATTTTGGTGAGCTTTCCCTCACCGGCGACAACGGGGCTTCATTCTATAGTCGCGTTGATTGGTATACGCCGGAGGGTTTGCGTACCTGGGGCGATGGGCGCAGCTTTATCGTAGGCAGCGAAGGCAGTATGGAGCTGCGCAAGATTATCGATGTGGCACGTGAGGCCCCTGCTTCCAAGCTCTTTCTGGTTAATGGTGAGGGGGAGCAGGAAATAGACTGTCAGGACAGTACGGGATTCCCCTTCTTCGGCCAGCTCATTCTCGATTGTCTGAACGGTACGGAACATGCCATGAGTCAGGCCCATGCATTCCTGGCGGCAGAGCTTTCCATGCGTGCCCAGGCACTGGCAGACGCAGCGCGGAGCGAGAAGTAAGTGCAAATTCAGGCGATTAAAGTTCAACGACTCTACCTGCAGGTGGCCCAGCAGCTACGCGATCTCATAGACAGCGGTGCGTTTGTGGTAGGGCAGCGGCTACCTTCGGAACGCGAGCTGGCTAAGCAGTTTGAGGTGAGTCGACCGACTATTCGAGAGGCAATGATTGCGCTGGAGATAGCCTGCCTGGTGGACGTGCGGTCCGGTTCTGGTGTTTATGTGTTGGCGCAGGGTGGCTCTGAGAAAGGGCTCGCTGACGATTCTGATCCCGGTCCCTTCGAGATTTTGGAAGCGCGTAAACTCATAGAAGGTGAAACCTGCGCTTTGGCTGCGCAGCGCATTAGCGACGCACAGCTGCAGCGTCTGCAGGAACTACTGAACGAAATGGAGCAAGAGAATCTGCAGGAGGCTATCACCGAGAAAGCGGACGAGCAGTTCCACTGCCTGATCGCCGAGGCAGCAGGCAATAGTGCACTGGGCGTTTCGATTGCCTGGCTTTGGCAGCTGCGCAATGAATCAGAAATCAGCACGCACTTTTTCCAGCGCGTGCGTGAGGAGGGCAACAGGCCCATTATCGAGGACCATCAACGTATTCTTGACGCCCTGCGAGCGCGAGACCCACAGGCCTCACGAGAGGCTATGTGCGACCATTTACAGCGGGTACTGGACCATCTGACTAGCGTATTTGACTGGGAATCCCAGAGGGATATCCCGTAGAAAAATGAACAAATCGAAACTGAGTGGAAGAAAATCCCGTAGAAAAAAGCGCGTATAAAGAACTTATTTTTGAAAGTACGCTTTCAATGAAGACAGTTAGAAGAAACACGTAATAAGAAAGAGGGCAAAAAAACACGAACGCAGAGCAGTGGCTCTTGGGCGTGATCCCGTGCAGTCAGTGAGATATTCGCGGGACTATCTTGTATCAACCCTGCTGAACAGTTGGAAAGACGAAGAAGCTTATGAAAAAACTGGCAATCCCCCTGGCCCTCTTAGTCATCGGTATTCTGGCCTACTCCAAATTTAATATTCCCGCTGAACCAGCCTTTGTGCTTGAGGAGGGTTATCGCTACCTGTACGACGGCAAATCGCTGGATGGTTGGGAAAAGGTTGGTGGCAAGTCCACATTCAAAGCGAGCGGCGCTGCCATCATCGGTCGTCATGGTCCCGGTGAGAATACTTTTCTGCGCACGGAGCAGTCCTACGGTGACTTTTCCCTGAAGCTACAGATGCGCTGGGATGAGCCGGGTAATTCGGGTGTGATGTTTCGCGCGCAGCAACACCAAGGCAGTGGGCGGGTTTACGGATACCAGTATGAGCTCGATCATTCAGAGCGCGCCTGGACCGCTGGCATCTACGACGAAGCACGCCGCGGTTGGCTGGCAAATCTGGAGAACAATCAGGCGGCGCGGGAAGCGGTGCGCCTTGATGATTGGAATGATGTGGAGATCGAAGCGCGTGGTGCAATACTGAAAACATGGATCAATGGTGTCCCTGCTGCGGATATCATTGACGGACTGGACGCCCAGGGCTTTATCGCTCTACAGGTGCACACTGGTGATGTGGGTGTCATTCGCTGGCGACACATACGCATCAAGGAACTCTCGGGCATGGCGGTGGCGGGGGACAGCTTGCTGAGCGCTGTCGAATGGCGCGTGGATGAGCCAGCCTCGCTGCAATTGAATGAAGGTGCCTTGCTGGCGACCTCAATGTCCAGTGATCACTGGATAACATCGCGCAGAAAGTTCAGTGACGCGATGGTGCGCATGAATGTCCCCGCCTGTGATAAACCCACTACTATCCGTATGCGATATCGGCAGGACGAGTCCGGCAGGGGCGCGCAATTCGCGGAAGTGCGTATTTACGCAAACCGTGCGGAAGGTCGACTGGTCACATCGTCAGGCGAAAAGACGTTTGAACCTGTAAAGCTTGAGCCTGCCGCGCGCCACGACTTTGTTGGCGTTACCCTGGGTGGTCAGGTGGTGCTGAGTGTGGGCCAGTCTGACGCTGTGCGGGTGCTTGCGGCTGATCTTTACGAGCGTGGGCAGCTATTGATACAGCCCGCCGATTGTACTGACGGTTACACTGCTAACGCCGGAAAAACCGGCAAAATCAGCAACAATGCCGTTACCGACATTGACTGGTTCGCTGTGAAAGAAACAAATTCTGAACCGCTCTTTTACCAGACCCTGGATACGCCTCCGGCACCGCCACTGTCGCCTGAGCAGGCGCTGGCAGCATTCAAAATTGCGCCAGGGTTTGAGATTGAACTGGTGGCGGCTGAACCGCTGATTGAAGATCCGGTGGCAATGTCCTGGGATGAATTTGGTCGCCTCTATGTAGTGGAGTTACGCGGCTACATGCCCGACGCCTATGGTACCGGCAGTGAAGAACCTGTGGGTCAGGTTGTGCGTCTAACAGATACCGATGGCGACGGGCGCATGGATAACAGCGAGGTATTCCTTGGCCAGTTGGTCAATCCACGCGCGGTCGCGGTGGTGAATGAAGGCGTATTGATTGGTGAGCCGCCCAATCTTTGGCTGTGCGAGCTACCAAGCGCCGATGCGCTGTGCGAGAAGCGGCGCAGGGTGGGTGATTATGCCGTCGATGTTG
>JBLFXU010000067.1:0-10730 GCA_047609575.1 Bacteroidia bacterium
ATCTCAGCACTTTGAGCTGACAGGCCTGCCCCGCGTCACGTCTGCCGGGGATCCGGGTCCATCCCCGGGTGTTCCGGCCCGGCAGTGCAGGCCTCCCGGTTGGGTATCGCCCACCTCTTTTGGGTAACACATAGCCCTACAGTTATGCACAAAATGCAGTCAGGTAGAGCGGACCCGCGGCGTGGTCTGTCGGGAGATCATCTGCGGCTCAAGATACTTGAACGACCGCAAAACATACTGTATGTTCAAATCCAGTTTTTGCAATAGCTGAGTCCCGGCTGTTGTTGTTTTCGTCATTATAGCGGCGATATGCGGTGGCTAGCGGCCACGGCTTCGCTGCCGCAGCAGATGAGGTAATACCTTGAGTGATCTAGATCAGTTCCGCCAGGAAACTCGTGTCTGGTTGGAGGAGAACTGCCCCGAATCCATGCGTCAGCCAATGCGAGGCTTCGAGGACCTTTATAACGGTGGCCGCGTGCCTGAAAACAGCCATCCCGATCAGCCTATTTGGTGCGAACGTATGGTCGCGCGTGGCTGGACTGTGCCGACGTGGCCGAAAGAATATGGCGGTGCTGGCCTGAGCAAGGAAGAGAACAAAGTCCTCGGTGAGGAAATGGGCCGTATTAGCGCCCGTCGCGCGCTGGATAGTTTCGGCATCTCTATGCTTGGCCCAGCGCTGCTGCATTTTGGCAATGAGGAGCAAAAGCTGGAGCACTTGCCGAAAATCGCCCGTGGTGAAATTCGCTGGTGTCAGGGTTATTCAGAGCCCAATGCGGGTTCCGACCTTGCCAGTTTGGCCACCAAGGCAGAGGACAAGGGCGATCACTACGTGATTAACGGCCAGAAAGTCTGGACGTCCTACGCCGACAAGGCAGACTGGATTTTCTGCCTCGTGCGTACCGACAATTCTGGTACCAAGCACGAGGGCATCAGCTTTGTGCTGTTCGATATGGACCAGCCCGGTGTCATCACCAAGCCGATCAAGCTGATCAGCGGTAGCTCGCCATTCTGTGAGACCTTTTTTGACGATGCTATTGCGGACAAAAAGAATCTTGTCGGTGAAGCGGGCAATGGCTGGACTATTGCGAAGTACCTGTTAACGCACGAACGCGAAATGATTTCTGCGTTCGGCGCTGCTCCGAAGAAGTCGTTGGGTGAATACGCTATGGAAACGATGGGCGGCGACGCTTCAGGCAGATTGTCCAATTCTGTGCTGCGCCAGAACATTGCGCAATGGCAGCTGGACGCCACTGTCTTCGGCGCCACTATGGCGCGCGTTGGTGCTGAGGCAAAAGCCGGACAGGGCCTGGGCGCGGCATCATCCATCTTCAAGTACTACGGTACGGAGCTGAACAAGCGGCGCAACGAATTGAATCTCGCAGTGTTTGGCGAGCAGGCGCTGGGTTGGGAGGGTGAAACTTACAGTGATGGTCGTCTCAGTCGGGATTGGTTGCGTTCAAAGGGCAACTCTATCGAAGGCGGTACCACCGAGGTGCAGCTCAACATTATTTCCAAGCGCGTACTCGGTCTACCCGACGCCTGAACCCTGACCCTGACCCTGAATTGAGCGAAGAAGGAAGAACACATTATGGCATTGGTATTGAATGAAGAGCAGGTCATGCTGCGTGACGCCGCAGCGGGATTTCTGTCTGAAAAAGTAGGCATAGCGCAGTTACGCGAGTTGCGTGATAACGAAGACGCACGGGGCAGCAGTGCGGCTGTGTGGGCCGAGATGGCTGAAATGGGCTGGGCGGGCATCGCTATTCCTGAAGAGTTTGGCGGGCTTGGATACGGCTACACCGGGCTGGGTTTAGTACTGGAGCAGGTCGGAAGAAACCTGAGCGCTAGCCCACTGCAATCCACAGTGCTGGTCTCGGCAAGCGTGATTGCTGAACTGGGCAATGCGCAGCAGAAAGAACAACTGCTGTCTGGCATTGCCGCAGGCACAACCTTGGTGAGTCTGGCTCTGCAGGAAGGCGCGCATCATGCACCGCAGCAGACGCAAACCAGCGCTACGCGCGATGGCGAAGATTACGTGCTCAACGGTAGCAAGGTACTGGTATTGGATGCGGGTATCGCACAACAGTTTATAGTGATTGCGCGTAGCAGCGGTGCTGCGGGTGACGAGCAGGGGCTCAGTGCTTTTTTGGTTGCCGCAGATACTGCCGGATTGTCACTGGACAGTCGCTCCATGGTGGATTCTCGTAGCGCCGGCGCATTGACGCTGGACGGAATACGGGTACCTGCTTCGAGTCTGCTGGGCGATGAAGGTGGCGCCACCGTTGGCCTGAATCGCGCGCTGGATATTGCTAATATTGGTTTGGCCTCGGAGTTGCTGGGTCTGTCCTGTGAAGCATTCGAGCGCACTGTCGGCTACCTGCAGGAGCGCAAGCAGTTCGGCAAAATCATCGGTACTTTCCAGGGGCTGCAGCACCGGGCTGCGGAGCTCTTTGCTGAGTTGGAGTTGGGCCGCTCTATCGTTCTGCAGGCCCTGCACGCTATAGATACAGGGGAAGAGGATATTTCCCTGCTCGCCAGCGCCGCCAAGGCCAAGCTGTGTGAGGTGGCCCAGCGGGCGACCAATGAAGGAATCCAGATGCATGGCGGCATCGGTATGACCGACGAGCATGAAATTGGCTTCTTTATTAAGCGTGCAAGGGTGGTCCAGCACACGTTTGGCGACTATAACTATCATCTGGACCGCTTCGCGAAGCTCAGTGGGTTTTAAGTAACCGCCGCAGCCACCGTTAAGCCGGGTTCTGTTGTGGCCCGGCAGCCGGGTTCCCAAACACAGTAATTTACAGAGCAGGAAATCATGACCCCAGAGATTCTGGCTTTTGACGAGGCCGTAGCGAGCCTCACCTCCCCTGGCCAGCCGTTTGAAGTCGACACCGTTGAGATAGAGGGCGTCGAATACCGCAACTTTGCGTCGCTGCCGAAAAACCTCGGCGAGTATTTTAAGATAATGCTGGGACACGCGGAGAAGGATTTCGCCGTGTACCTGGATGAGCGTTACACCTTTGCCCAGGGGTATCAGCACAGTGCGGAAATTGCAGCCGCGCTGGTAGAACGCTTTGGTATTGCCAAGGGTGAGCGTGTTGCCATTCTCAGTCGAAACAATCCGCAGTGGATGATGACCTGGATAGGTGCCTTATCCGTGGGTGCGGTGGCGGTGCCGATGAACGGGTGGTGGACGACTGAGGAGCTCGACTACGGCTTCGAAGACTCCGGCGCGAAACTGGTGGTAGCTGACCGCCAGCGGATCGAGCGCATGATGCCGATTATTAGTAAGCATGGTCTTAAGGTTATTGCGATTGATGATTGTAGTGGTCTGGATGTCGAGGTGACCTACTTTGCAGATATGCTTGCCGAATTTTCCGGTGCAGAAATGCCAGCCGCACACGTTGATCCCGATGATCATGCCACCATTATGTACACCTCTGGTTCTACAGGTCACCCCAAGGGCGCTCTGTCTACACACCGTGCCGTGCTATCGGCTTTATACAGCTGGATGTGTATGGGTGTAGCGACAAAAATTGCCGCGACGCAGGAGGAGCGCGAAGCAGGCCTGGCGCCTTCCGCCCTTGTTACGATCCCCCTGTTCCATTGCACGGGCAGCCATTCGGCCTTTATGCTCTCACTGGTGGTGGGACGCAAAATGGTCATCATGCATAAGTGGGATGCGCAGGAGGCACTGCGTCTGATCGAAGAGGAAAAAATTACCTGGTTTAATGGTGTGCCAACCATGTCGGCTGAACTGCAGGCGGCGGCGGAGACGACAGATCGGGATATTTCCTCACTGACCGAGATTATGGCGGGCGGCGCGGCGCGTCCTGCCGAGCAGGTGAGAAAAATAACCAGCACTTTCAAAAAATCAGCACCGGGTATTGGCTACGGACTGACTGAAACGAATGCGCTGGGTACTGTTAACGCTGGCGCTTTTTACATTGCCAGGCCCGATAGCGCTGGGCGGGTTGTACCTGCCGTGACCGAGCTACGAGTGATAGACGAGGAGGGCAATGTTCTGTCCACTGGAGAGCGTGGCGAGTTGTGTATCAAGTCGCCGGTGAATATCGCCTGTTACTGGAACAAGCCGGAGGCGACTGCCGAAGCGTTTGTTAATGGATGGTTCCACACAGGCGATGTGGCCTACATCGATGAACAAGGATTCG
The DNA here is from genome assembly GCA_047609575.1 of Bacteroidia bacterium. Lineage (GTDB taxonomy): Bacteria > Pseudomonadota > Gammaproteobacteria > Pseudomonadales > Halieaceae > Marimicrobium. The sequence goes on from JBLFXU010000067.1 coordinate 4,173, forward strand.
TATATATTGTCGATCGCATCAAGGAAATTATTATCCGCGGCGGCGAGAATATTAGCTGTATTGAAGTGGAAGGGGCCGTTTACACCCATCCGGGTGTGCTCGAAGTTGCAGTATTTGGTTTACCAGATGAGCGACTTGGAGAAATCGTGGGTGCGGCGATTGTTCTTAAAGAAGGAATCTCCATGACCGATGAAGATTTGCGGGCGTTTCTGTATGAGCACCTGGCTAGCTTCAAGATTCCTGTGCATGTGTTCTTCAGAGACGAACAGTTACCGCGCATAGCATCGGGAAAAATCTTTAAACGCCAGCTTAAGGCAGACTATGCCGCTGAGCTGGGACTTGCGTAATTAGACAGTGTTGGTGTGAGTGACCGCGCCAGTTGAATTGATAACAGTTGAATAGATAACAGTTGAGGAGAAAAAGTATGGATCTTGGTATTAGCACGAACGTGGCACCGCTGCTGGAAGAAGTCAGAAACTTCATTATTGATGAGATCAGTCCGGTTGAAGTGGAATTCTACGACGAAATCGCTGTGGGCGACCGCTGGCAGTATACAGATCGTCAGAACGAGATTCGTGAGAGTCTGAAAGACAAGGCAAAGGCGAAAGGGCTGTGGAATTTCTTTCTTACTGACGGTGATTCCGGCTCCGGCTTGAATACCGTTGAGTACGCATACCTCGCAGAAGAGATGGGGAAGTCACATCTCGCCGCAGAGGTGTTTAACTGTGCAGCGCCTGATACAGGCAACATGGAAGTACTGCATAAGTATGGTACCGAGGCGCAGAAGAAGCAGTGGCTTGAGCCGCTGTTGAATGGTGATATTCGCTCTGCTTTCGCTATGACAGAACCTAACGTCGCTTCTTCTGACGCCACCAATATATGCACAGAGGCTGTGCTGGATGGTGATGAGTGGGTCATTAATGGCGAGAAGCACTATGTGTCTGGTGCCGGGGATCCCCGCTGCAAGATCATGATCGTGATGGTCAAAACGGATCCCGACGCTGCCAAGCATGTACAGCAGTCGCAGATTCTGGTCCCTACAGACACGCCTGGATTTAAGAACATCCGCCCAATGAATGTTTTCTCCATGGACGATGCACCCCACGGACACATGCACCAGTCGTTTACTGATTGTCGCGTGCCCAAGGACAATATTATTCTCGGCGCAGGCCGTGGGTTTGAAATTTCCCAGGGTCGGCTAGGGCCTGGTCGAATTCACCATTGCATGCGCGCCATAGGCGCCGCAGAAAAGGCGTTAGAGCTTATGTGCGAGCGCTCCGTTTCGCGCGTTGCCTTTGGCAAGCCACTGGCGCGACTGGGTGGCAATATCGATATCATCGCCAACGCCCGCATGGATATTGAGCAGGCTCGTCTGCTGACCCTCAAGACGGCCTGGATGATGGACAACGTGGACCCCAAAGAAGCCCGTATATGGATTTCCATGATCAAAACTGCTGTTCCTAATATTTCCATTCGTATCGTCGATGAAGCTATTCAGGTGTTTGGCGCCTTGGGCGTCTCCCAGGATACGCCGCTGGCGAACATGTATATGTCGCAGCGAACACTGCGCCTTGCAGATGGCCCCGATGCGGTGCACCGCATGGTGGTAGGGCGCAATGAGCTGAGGAAATACGTGGAGCAGGAGAAGATCAACGCGACTGCTAGCGACGGCTAAGTCGGTAGTGGTTCAGTATTGAAAATACTCACGGGTCGCGGAGCACGAGAGCAAACGTGTCTCCGGGGACCGCTAAAAGCGTGGCTTCCTGTCGCCAGACGCCTCCGATGACACGCCAGCTCTCGTGCTCCTCGGTAACGGCCTATGATTTCAACCGAACCGTTACCATTACCCCTATCACTACCACTGATTTGCAGCGCTTGTGCGCTGCAGTAGTTTGTTTTACAGTCTAAGCGTTATGACTATTTAGTCATTTTGTATAAGGTGGTCCGCGTCGGGCTGCCGTGGTGTAGATTGAGCCAGTCGGACTGCAGACCGTCAAAGACTGATAGAGTCAGTCCGCTTTATAGCTACCAATAATAATTATTTGAGTGGTGAAGTGATATGAAGCTACGTTGTGTTGCGCGCGGGTCCCTCCTTGTTTCCGGTTTAGCACTGGTGTCTGCAGATTTGCAGGCAGCCCAGGCACAACTGGAAGAAATTATCGTTACCGCTACCAAGCGGGAAACTTCGTTGATGGAAACGTCTGCGTCTATCAGTGCTTTTGATGGCGAGGCTTTTGATCTACTGGGTATTGAAGGCGGCCGCGATCTTGTCGCGCGCACCCCCTCTCTATCTATAGGTACGTTCCGTGTCTCAATCCGCGGAGTTGGGCGTCCGAACCTTGCGGTCGGCTCTGAGCCGGGTGTCGGCATCTACTGGGACGGCGTATACAACACAGAGAATGGCATTTTCAACTATGCACGCTTCATGGACATCGAGCGAATCGAGGTGTTGCGCGGGCCGCAAGGTACCTTATACGGACGTAACTCCATTGGCGGCGCCATCAGTTTTATTAGTAAACGGCCGGCAGCAGATTGGGGCGGTCGAGTCACTGCTGAGTTGACCAACTACGATGGTAAATTACTGCAGGGTTACGCCAGTGGGCCGGTCACAGACAAGCTTGGCGTGCTGGTCGGCGTGTCCAAGTATGAGCGTGAAGGCTTTCAAGACAACACCTTCAATGGCAAGGATTACGACGAAGACGACACCCTTTACGGTACGTTTGGTTTCCAGCACCAGACTACTGAAAACTGGAGCACCAATGTTAAGTTCATTGGTGTTGATAGAGGCTATCGTCCAGGGAACAGTCATATCCTGGAGCCCTATTCCCGCGAATTGGTTCAGCCTATTAACGATGTGGATACAGGCGAGCCGTTGAACTTTCCAGGGATGTTTCCAAGCCAGAACTTCGTAAACATGCGTCAGGGCCTGGCAGTTTCCAACGTAACACTGCAGGACGAGGACAAGGTTCGGCAGGATACTGACCCCGATTTACTGAATAACCGCTGGGCTGCATTTCTGACCAGCGAGTATTCTGGCGACAACTATTCACTGAAGTACACTTTCGGGTATTCCAAGTACTGGTTTGAGACTCGTTCGGACGCTGACGCCAGTGTCAGTGCAGATTCCGGTATTGATTGGCGCAATTACGAATTCCTCGGTTCAACGGTAGCAGCTCTTACCGGGCAGACCATTACACCCTCTGATATGACCTACCAGGTTGATCAGGAAGCACAGTTCACCTCTCATGAGCTTCAGTACGCATCCGAATGGGACGGCGATTTTCAGGTGATCGGCGGGCTTTACTACTACCACAGTGACGAAGAGCAGGTGGTAATTTTCCGCGAGTGGAACGATGACCTCATGGAGGTTTATTCCTTCTTTGGCGGCCTTATAGGGGGTCCGGTCAGTGATGATAATTTCCTGTACCGCGGCGAAGCGAACGTGGACTCGCTGTCCTATGCCACTTTTGGTCAGATGACCTGGGACTATTCGGAAGCTACCCAGTTCAACGCAGGGCTGCGCTACTCCTATGACGAGAAAAAAGGTAACGACAATACTTTCGTACAATTCGTGGGTGATCCGAATGACCCCACCGTTTTTCGTGCCGAGGATGACGACTGGGACCGCTTCACCTGGCGACTGGGCGTTGATCACAGCTTGAGTGATGACCACTTCGTCTACGCTTTTGTGGCCAGTGGATACCGCTCAGGCGGATTTAATTTCCAAAAGCCTTCAAGTAGTACTGATGTAGACGTGGTGAAGCCTGAGTCATTGGTCTCTTATGAAGTGGGTTACAAGGGTAGCTTCATGGATAACCGCGCCAACATGGAAGTGAGCGCCTATTACTATGATTACGAAGATCTGCAGGTGATCAAGCAGGATGTGGTAGAGGGTATTGGCTTGAACACATTTGTTAACGCCGACAAAGCCACGGCTTGGGGCGTTGAATTTGCTGGTACTATGTTGGTGACTGAGCATCTGCTGCTGAGTACTACCTATTCCTGGAATGACTCTGAATACGATGAATTCCTGACCAAGGATGCCAATGCCTGTGCGTTGGGCCCACTGCAGGAAGGACGCGGTCAGGATCCATTGTGTACCGATGAGCTTAACCTGGAGGGGAACCAGTTCCCCACAATGCCTGAACATAAGGTGTCTGCGAACCTTACCTACTTCTGGGAAATGTTGGACCTGGATTGGTCCGCCACAACCAGTTACTTCTATACCGATGATTTCTGGACTACGCCCTTCAATAACCCGGAGTACGACACGGTAGACAGTGTTGATACCTGGGATGCACGAATTGCTGTATCGGATGAAGCCAAAAAATGGACTATCACCGGTTTTGTGCGCAATATCGAGGACGACCGGGAGATTGTCGGCAGAGCACGGCCAAGTACAGTGACCAGCAATGCACAGTATGAACTTTCAGCGCCGCGTATCATGGGTGTTAGCCTGGACTACAACTTCTGATGCAGCTCAGTTCCCGTTCGACGGTGGTGTGAAATTTGATGGCGGCCTCTTCGAGGCCACCAAATCAATAGATCTTCATTACCCCCCTGACTGCATAGCTGTTGGGCGCCCTCAGAAACGGAAATATCCTCTGCCTGAAATACCCTCTGGTCGATATCGGTGAACGATTTTGCTCTGGGTATATTGCGCAGCGTGCCATCCAGACCGTAGGTCCACTGATGGTAAGGACACACCAGAGAGCGCAACTGGGTTGGGCCCTCATCCTGTGCCAGTCGCATGCCAGGGTGACGACCGATATTCTTGAATGTGCCAATCTCGCCGTTCTTGTCCCGCAGGGTGGTCAGCGGCAAGCCCAGATAATCCTGCACCAGCGTATCTCCAGGTTCAGGCAGTTGCGATTCTTGGCCAATGATCAATGTCCGGCGCAGAAACAGCCGTTCACACTCTAGCGCAAAGCGTGCGGATCTATGTAGTGGTTGAGGGGGATACGCTTGCTGCAGGTACAATGATATTGCTGTCTCCGGCCGTCCGGGCCGGCAGCGTCTGTAACAATGTGATGGGATGCTGATGATCGCCTATGGCGCGGGTTTCCGCTGCAAATTGGGCTTGTTAGTAGGCCCCTGTAAGGCTGGAATAGTAAGGTGTTCCGGGCCAATAAATACTTGAAAGACATAAATACATACTGTATGTTCAAATTCCTTTTTTTGAGCTGTTAATCAGGCCTATTCCCTTTCGTGGCCTGCAGTGTGGGACATTGGCCACAGTCGGAATACGGTGACAGTTTGCAGCTCGATCGACGTAGCTAGACTACACTGGTTAGTTTCCGTGCTACCTAAACTTACGAGGAAAATACCATGGCAGTAAAAGTCGTACCCAAGGAAAAAATGTTGGACGAGATCGGCACGAAATTCGAGCCAAGTGAGTGGATAGAGGTCACCCAGGACCGCATTAACACCTTTGCTGACTGCACCGAAGACCACCAGTTCATTCATGTGGACGAGGAGGCTGCGAAAAACACACCTTTTGGCGGCACTATCGCCCATGGCTTCCTGACCCTGTCTTTGCTGTCCAAGATGGCAGAGGGCAATGGGGTTGTTCCTGAAAATATTCTCATGGGCCTGAATTACGGCTTCGACAAGGTGCGCTTCCTGGCACCCGTGCGCGCAGGCAAGCGAGTGCGCGCCCTTGCAGAGATAGCAGATATCCAACAGAAGGACGAGAACCGCTTTCTGACCAAGATGGCCATCACTGTAGAGATCGAAGGCGAGGAAACACCTGCCTTGGTCGCCGAGTGGCTGACTATGGTTGTTGCAGGCTGATCACCCCTTATTATTATCGACAGTTAGAGGATTAAAAGAATGTCTATTCGTTATGACGACAAGGTAGCGATTGTCACTGGTTCTGGCGGCGGCCTTGGCCGTTGCCATGCAATCGAACTGGCCAAGCGCGGCGCCAAGGTAGTAGTGAATGATCTGGGCGGCGGCGTAGATGGTACGGGTGCAGGCTCCGAGGCGGCGCAGGCCGTGGTTGCAGAAATTGAAGCGGCCGGCGGCGAAGCCATCGCCAATGGCGCCAACGTCGCCAAGTTCGACGAAGTGGAAAACATGGTCAAGCAGGCCATGGACAAGTGGGGTCGCGTCGATATTCTGGTCAACAATGCTGGAATCCTGCGCGACAAGAGCTTTGCCAAGGGCACCCTGGAAGACTATAAGCTGGTTTTGGACGTGCACTTGATGGGTTCCATCAACTGCACCAAGGCCTGTTGGGAGATCATGCGCGAGCAGGCCTATGGCCGTATCGTGGTAACGACTTCTTCTTCAGGTTTGTACGGCAATTTCGGCCAGGCCAACTACGGCACTGCCAAGATGGGCGTCATCGGCATGATGAATACCTTGGCCCAGGAAGGTGCAAAGTACAACATCAAGATCAACGCGCTGGCGCCAACCGCTGCCACTCGCATGACCGAAGGCCTGATCCCTGAAGAAGCCTTCAAACTACTGACGCCAGAGACCGTTACCCCGGCCGTTCTGTATCTTGTCAGTGAAGATGCCCCAACTCGCATCATACTGGGTGCTGGCGCCGGT
>JBLFXU010000068.1:0-10718 GCA_047609575.1 Bacteroidia bacterium
GCATGGTAAGGACAGGTGAAGCGTTTGCTGTTACCGCGGCCTTCGGCAACGACCTGCGAACCACGGTGCGCGCAGCTGTTCTCGAAGGCCTTGATTTCACCGCTCTCGTTACGACAAATTAACACAGGCAGATCCATCACAGACAGGGCCTTGTAATCCCCGGTCTGGCTTAACTCAGTGCTGGTTGCAAGTAACAGTGGCAGACGGTGAAAGACCTGCTGGCATTCATGCTGCCAACGCTTCTCGTCGATATAGTTTGCCACCGGAACCTGTTCTATTGCGGCTGCTTGCCGAATCGTACCTGCACTGGCATGGCTCATATTGTCCCGAGCCATCTCCAGAAGTGTTTCTTTTGACATAGATTTGTCCTCCGTGATCAATCCTATGGCGGGCAGGTGTAAACATCAAACGTAACGTGAATTAATTCGCGCGGTAGCTGTGCTACATCAAGTTACCACGCCGCCAACCAGGTACCGGCCAAGTTGATTGCCCGTCACAAAAACCTGACTGGGTGCATAATTGCGTCACACGGCGAAATCCAGAGAGTGACAGCTCTTTTCGTCCGCCTTTTTTAACCCCCCGAGCCTGGTAGAAGGCTCTGGCTTGCTGAGCTTCTCACAAAGCACGGTTTTAACTACCTATTTCGGTCAACGGCACTTCTGTCTGGGTCTTTTTGGATACGCAGAGCCATTGTTGGCCTCGCAGTCGCTCGAAAATTTGCTGGCAATTCATCTCTCTCAGGGCCCATCAAGCTCAATCACAGCAAAAAGGGATGACGCGAACACAGAGGTGAATCCCGCAATTTCACTCAATCAAGTAGAATCAATCCAGTCGCATCGACGCAGAGAAAAATATACGCCAAGGTCACTCATAGTTGGCACTAATGCGACGGGGCGTTGCATCACTTCCATCACTCAAGTACCTTAATAATCGACAGTAATTCTGAACATGGCCGGGATATTTTTCTGGCCATGGGCTATTCTGCTTTGGGCTCGCGAATCTGGATTGAAGTGAAAATACTCTTACACATAGGTACCGACAAAACCGGAAGTACTGCTATCCAAAATGCGCTCTCTATCAATCGAGACTGGTTTTTGTCTCGCTCCATTTACATTCCAGAAACAGGCTTCGGTCACAACAATGGACATGCTCAGGTATTGGAAGCCTTGCATCTCCCCGAACTCAAATTGCTCTCTTTAGAACTGCATGAGGCATATGCACAGGGTTATCAGACTGCGCTACTTTCATGGGAGGGTATGATCGGTTTCAACACTGCGAAGATACGCCGCCTGGTAAAGGCGTTATCGCCTTTTTCGATTAACGTTCTAATTTATGTTCGAGAACAAGCTGAAATAATTCAGTCGGGACATTTGCAAGTGATAGGAAAGGGCAATCATGTTCGAAAGATAGCCACCGTTGCCCTGCCCAGCACAATACCTGAAAAGCTGACCGCGTTTTTCTTCATTAGAAATCGTCACAGGAATTACTACCGGCAGCTCAGGAAATGGGAACGGTGCACTCCCGATGTGGAGTTTTCAGTAAGAGTATTCAGCAGATCAACTTTGCACTCGGGCGATGTTATCGCCGACCTACTCCATACCCTGGATATCTCGAAGGACAACCATTTCGAAGAGAGTGCGGCGGGCATAAATCCCAGCATAGATGTAGAAGAGGCCCTGCTCATTCAATCGTGGGGAAAGGGCAAAAAATCAGAACGAGAGGTCGACGCTCTAATCTATTTGACGCACTTGGAAAGAGATCGAGGCGGTGTATCTACAAAGTACTTTCTCGACGAATCCTCGGTCCAAGCCATTCGGAAACATTTCAAAAGCTCCAATCAACGGCTGGCCCGGCGGTATATCGGTAGTGAGGAATATCCGTTTACTAGTCTAACCAGCTGCTGGCGCAACGAGGATCTAGCAAATGTTCAGATGCGAGCAGAACATCTTCTGAAAAATGTAGAGCAAATAAGTCAAAGAACCTCTATCGCGACTGGCACCGATATCCCAGAACTTGTAGATTTTGTCGAAGGCTGGAATAAACCCGCGGACTGGGGAGTTTGGAGTAACGGAAAAACCTCAATTGCACGTTTTTGCATTCCTGATCATCACATTAACGGTATGAGTGAGGCGCTCCGACTGGTTATCGTTGGACGCTATTACGGCAAGAACAAAGCAACTTTAGTAACGGTGAATGCTATAGAATTTGGAGAGCAGGTGCTGTCAAACGATTCTGTGAACCTCACCATCCCACTCACCGCACTGAATGCTAATAGAGAAATTGTAGTTACTTTTTCACACCAGCAGCCGATTAGCCCCCTCGAACTAAATGGCACCAAGGATAGGAGAGAGCTGGCCTTTGCGATGACACATATAGGCTACACGGTTATTGAGTCACCAAAACCGAGTGTATCGACAAGTTAACTTCCTGAGGCTCTAAAAATTCAGCCTCAGGCTCCAGCATCTGCCCTACCCCGTTCAGTTTTTCTCAAGCTCAAACGTGAGCCCCGCATTGCGCTGCAAGCGCTCAATAAGATCGCTGCCCAAGGCTGCAGCCGGTGTCAGGATGCCCCCCGAGGCGAGCGCTGGGTTTTTCACCAGGCAGACTGCAGCTTCCGCTATCATTTTAGAGGTCGAACCGTAGCCCGGATCCATGTCTCCGGTAACGACGGTGCGCAGGGTGTCTCCATCCGCCGTCTGGCCGACAAACACCAGGTCGTAGTAACCTGTTTCTCGCTGCTCTTGTGTTGGCCCCTCTCCTGGCTGCGTCTGGTCGGTAGCCATTGACTTGTCTGCGGCCACGGCTTTAGCCACGGCCTCACCCTCGGAGCCGGGGCCTGTTATCAACATTTCGTCGTAGACAAAGTCCTCACCGTAAGCATGATTCTGCAGCATGTTAGAGCGGTGGATATTCTTGGTGTTGATGGTTGCCATCATGAAGGGTGCCACCCAGCTTTCTAAAACATCGTCGTACAGGGGCTTCATCCCACTGGGCTGCTCTGCACCAGTAAACCCAGGGGTAAGTGCAAACGGGTTTGTCAGAATCGACACCAGCTCGGGGTTTGCCGCGGCGGCAGCCATCGTCGCCTTGAAGCTGGCCAGCGTACCGCCGGACCAGACACCTTTCATGCCGCGGACCCTGCCCCTGATTCGGGAAAAGACCTTACCAAATTCTGCCTGCGCCGCTTCCTGAAGAAACAACACACCCAGATCGAAAGGGATCGAGTCGAACCCGCAGGAGAAAACGATTCGAGCGCCGCTTTCCCTGGCTGCGGTGTCATGCGCGTCGATCATTTCCTTCATCCAATTGGGTTCACCGCATAGATCGACATAGTCCGTGCCAGCTCGGGCACAGGCCGCCACCAAATCAGATCCGTAAAGCTGATAGGGGCCGACAGTAGTGATCACCACCGCCGCACGCTCAACCATGGCAACAAGCGAAGCCGAGTCACTTGCATCGGCCACTACTAATGGCAGGCTTGTGGGGATTCCCAGATCATCGCGCACGGCTTCAAGTTTTTCTTTGCTGCGCCCGGCCATTGCCCAGGACACATCGCCCCCTACGCCATACTGTCCATTGAGATATTGCGCTACCAGCTTTCCGGTATACCCGGTTGCACCGTAGACGACGATGTCCAGTTCACGATCTGTTTTCATAGTGCCTCACTCCGTTTGTGATGGATGCCGCTTCACGCGGTGTTCGAATGCTTGCGATTCTTAAGCCAGAAAAATTGACAAATATAGCCAACCAGGAAAATCACAACAAAACTCAAATAGAATTGCTTCAGCAATAGGTCTTCAGGGTTAGTCAGTATTGGGTCAGCTACCGGTAGGCGCAACAGGCTATCGGTTATGGCTGGAATCATGTGAAACAGCAGCGTACCCGAGAAGCAAAAAGCTTGAAAATAGTCGGCTATCGCTGAGAACATTTTGAGTTTTGTGACAAAAAACCCAGCGATCAGCGCCAATAGGGTCAGCACGGCGAGCGCGTGGGCTGCGCCAAATCCCCCATGCTTGTAGATCATTAAGGCAGTCACCGCCGCTATTAAGGTGCAGACCAGATAGACCTGGCCTGTTCGTTGTTCAGGAGTAATGACTTTGTAGACTACCAGTGTGTAAAAACCCGCAACCAGTGCAACAATTGCGATTATTGTGTGTATCCAGCCAAGCAGTGTGATGTCAGGCATTGAGCTCTCCTTTTTCTATCAGAAGGTGCAAGACAGGCTTTGACCCTGTCATAGCATGTCGATTTTTTGATTGACTATATGTTGAAGCAATGGGCTTTGCGCCGCCCGTTCAAATGCCTCATCAATTTTCTTCGCCCGATACTGGAGAACAGGACGATAATTGGGGTGAGTAAAAATATAGAGTTCTCCTGCATTGAGAGCCTCTACCAAGCGCTCTCCAACAAGCGATGCTTCAATTCCGTTTTCAACGGCCTTGCGTGCACTTGCCGTCACCGGACTTTCTTTGGCTGAACTTTTATCAGTGTCCGATTGGTAATTTGCTTGACGATTTCGGTGGGACGCGTAAATTCGAGTTTGAACAAACGCGGGGCATAATACTGATACGGCGATGCCTTTCTTTGCGAGTTCGCCGGCCCAGCTTTCTGACAGTGCCACTACCGCCATTTTTGTAGCAGTGTAAGCGCCGCTATACGGAACACCGCCCATACCGGCCATGGAAGCTACGTTTACAATCCAGCCGCCTTCACCGTGCTCTTTGATTAACGGCACCATAACCTTCGCGCCGTAAACCACGCCCATCAGGTTTACGTCCAGGGCCCATTGCCATACCTTCGCATTTTGCTGTTCAATGGTGCCGGCCTCTCCGCCAACGCCGGCATTGTTCACAACCATATGAACTTTGCCGAAGCGCGCCACGGCACGCTCCGCCACGGCTTCCCATTGGGCCTCTACCGCTACGTCCAGAGCCACCGCCAATACAGCGACACCGGCCTGCTCTAACTTTTCACACGCCTTTTCAAGATTGTCCGTATCGATATCAGCCAGGACGATATTCATTCCTTGCTCACCCAAGGCTGCAGCAATGGCAAAGCCAATGCCTTCTGCGCCACCACTTATTACCGCGGTTTTTCCTGCGAATTGACTCATTTGGAATCTCTCTGATTGCTGCCCTTCAAAATACTGTTCAGCATTGCCTGAAACAGTTCATCAAAACCGGCACCCTGCGTGAGCTGGCCCGCCAGTTCCAGCGATAGCAAACCGTGAATCCATGCCCAATAGGAATGCGCCATCAACGTTGGCTCACCACGAATGTCGCCAGATTCAATAGCGTTGCTAGTCGCGTCAAATAGCAGCTTTCGCGTGCGCTTTTGTGCGCGCTCTGTCTGGGGATAAGTTTGCGCTTGGTGGTTATGGATCATATAAAGTAGTCGATAAGCATGCGGTTGATCGTGTGCAAATCCGGCGTAGGCTGTGCCCAGTGCTTTAAGATAATTCAATGGCGATAAAGTGTGCGGTACAGCTTCCAGTGCGTCGGCCAAACGGTGAAACAGGATTGCCCGCAGCTCGGCAAAAACCGCCTCTTTGTTGTCAAAGTAACGGTAGGCCATCATAGGGCTGCAGTCCGTGGCCTTGGCAATTCCTCGCATCGTTACCGCATCGTAATCATTTTGCTGATATAGCGCATAGGCGGTTTCGCAGTACGCAGTGCGGAAACTATCGATTTCAACCTGGGTCAGCGGCTTTCTAGGCATTTATAGATATTACACTGTATATTTTACAATGTATAACATTAAATGCAGCTCTGGCGCAGAGGGCTTTGGCGTACTAGCGCGACCAACTACTGTGGGCGTGTTCTGACTGGGCACCCTTGCTGTCCCATAGGACCCTTAAGGCCTATCTCTAGCAACCGCACTGCCCCACGCACCCAACACGCTGATCCAGAAATGACGGCAATGAACGCCCTGACAGCAGCCGACTATGACTACTGACTCATACACTACAGTAGGTCAGTGTTTAGGTTGCGAAAGCTTATGCCTCGTTCAGCCAAGATATCTTGTCTGAATGGGCCTGTATCCCAGCTGGAACTGACATGAAAGCACTTGCAACGCCAGACTGTGCAGCTGAGGCTGATGTCAGGTGGAGGCCCCGGCCGAACTCGAGGGTGCTTACACTATTCATGCCCACTAGAGCGGGGCATGCTCTGAGCCAAATCTAGCAATCTGGGCCAGTTAAGTTGTCAGTACCCGGTATCAATGTACTATAGAAAAGCAATGCTACCGGTAAAGATTTGCGACAGGATAACCAATGGAAGACGTAGCCCCAAATACTCATCAGAAAGCCCTTTCGATCAACCTCGACGATAAGATTTACGGCACAATCGCCGAGATTGGTGCCGCTCAGGAAGTCGCACGGTGGTTCTTTCGCGTAGGTGCAGCAGCCGGCAGCATCGCCAAGACCATGTCCGCTTATGACATGCAGATAAGCGACGATATCTATGGCCAGGCCGGCCGCTATGTATCCCGCGAAAGGGTCGAGTCTATGCTCGACAAAGAGTATGGCCTGCTAGTGGACCGATTGGGGGAGAAACGCGGCAAGGACACGCGTTTCTTTGCATTTTGTAACACGGTGTCGGCACGAAACTTTGCCGGCACAAACGAGTGCCACGGATGGGTTGGGCTGCGATATCAGTCTGAAATAGGAGGCGAGCCCAATACCATCATTCTTCATATCAATATGCTTGATGACAATAACGTCTCTCAACAGGAAGCTGTAGGCGTACTTGGGGTGAACTTAATATATGCCGCTTTTCTAGGGCCGGCAAACCCGGAACAAGCACTGGCCAGCCTTGCAGGTAACATCGCCACTGGCCGGATAGAGGCGGACCTTATTGATGCTACCGGGCCTCATTATGCGCAAACAGATTCTGTTTTAGCTGGCATCGCTATTGTTCAAGGTGGGCTGGCACAAGCGGTGCTATTGGCTTCTAACGGAGTGCAGCAGCCTCCCACTGAAATTATTCGCAAGCGACCTACCGTCATCAGACGTGGAAGCCTGCGCGCTGTTCCGACAATTGCTCCAGACGAATTGGCCGCCATACTCAAAAATATAAGTGCCGATATTGGAGAGCAGGCAAAGCCCCTGCTTTTTGTTAAGGAACTCAATGTCAGCAGCGCAAGTACAGAAGGTGAAGCTGGCCGGGATCTATTACTGAAACATGTTCGTGATCTTGTATCCAATAACGAGTGGGTATTGCTAACCAGACTAAAACTGAACTACGAAGTAAGCGCTTATCTACGCCGCTATTCGAAAGAGCCGCTAGGCTACCTGGTAGGCGTATCAACTCTGGCTATGTTTTTCTCTGAGAAGTTCTATGAGAATTCCGAAAGCGAATTACTGGAGGCTATCGGGAAATTGTTCAAGGCGAATGCCAAAGTGTATGTACAGTCTATGTCTTTAGATAGTTTTCGAAAGCACCTTGAATCAGCTGGGGTTGATTCCAAGGCGTATGTGGTTTCTGACAAGTCCGAAAACGTTTCAATCCACAATCTCACGTTTTCGGGCCCCAAGCATAAACTTTTTCAATACCTGCTTGAGTCAGATTGGATAGTCGAGATTGCCCCCTAAGAAGGCACTAATTGGAAATACCGTTGCGCATGGCCAGCTTATCCAGCAGAATCTCTTGCTGCCCAGCAAGTTCTTGTTAGTTGCCTGTCAGTAATCCCTCCTGATCCTGTGTTGCGGCATACCAGGTCAGCGACGTGTATTTCGGCAGGCCTTATGCAGCGTTAATAAACGGTCCAATCAGATGCAATAGTCAATAAAAAGAGAGCTGAGCCCCAGGGGCCGCCTGTCGTACGAAAAATGAGCTCCGGCTCGCGATGCAGCGGCACCGGCCGTTACGGTGAACCATGGAGCGGGAACGCAGGGAACTAATGTCAGCAAAGGATACCCATAATCCGGCGACAGCTCATGATGCGCACGGCGGCTTCATCGCGAGCATCGAGGGCATGCGTGCCATCGCGGTGCTGGCGGTTCTATTGTTCCACCTCGACATTCCCCTGGCGGCTGGAGGTTATCTTGGGGTCGACCTGTTCTTCGTAATTTCCGGGTTCATCATCACACGCAATATCCTCGGTGACATGCAGCGCCAGCGCTTTATCCTTGGCGAGTTTTACGTGCGCCGTTTCCGTCGCCTGTTTCCCGCCCTGCTGGTGACTGTGTGTCTCACGCTATTGGTCGGGGCGTGGCTGATGCCGCCGGCCGAGTTGCAAGCCACGGCGGTGTCGGCGCTCTACGCTTTGTTCTCCCTGTCGAACGTGCACTTTTGGCTGGAGGCGGGCTATTTCGATGCCGCCGCGCAGGCCAGGCCCCTGCTGCACACCTGGTCGCTGGGAGTAGAAGAACAATTTTACCTGCTGTGGCCAGCTCTGTTGTTACTGTTGACCGCGGCCAGTCGCCGCTTGCTGTTGGCGAGCCTGCTCCTTGCCGTGTCACTTTGGGCGACGCTGTGGTACCGCGACAGCATGACGGATGCGGTGTTCTACCTGTTGCCTTTTCGCATCCACCAGCTAATGGCGGGCGCGGTAGTGGCCATGCTCTCTCTGCGCCTGTTAGGTCTCGCGGGAAACCTGGTAATAGTGCTCGCCACGGCGGGGCTGGTGGCACTATTCGTGGTGATGGAGGACGGTTACTCGCCGGCGGTGGGCGCAGTTTGGGTCAGCGGACTGGGATTTATGCTGCTGCTGGGCCGCGATGCCAGACTGGCGCGCAAAGTCTATGGCTGGCGCCCGATGCTGTGGTTAGGACAGCGCTCCTATGCGATATATCTGGTGCACTGGCCGATCATCGTGCTGTACCTATTCGCGACGGATTTTTCCCTTGCGCCGGGGGAGAGGCTGCTGCTCTTCTGCGCCTCCCTCATCGCAGCGATGGTGCTACACGAGGCCGTAGAGAAGCCCTTTCGCAAGCGCGGCGAAGATACAACCCGACTCCAGCGACTGGCCTTTCCCCTATCCCTGGGGGGGCTGGTGTTGACGGTGATACTGGCGGGGGTAACCGCCAAGCAGGAGGGCTTCAGTAGCCGCGGCACGGCCGTTATTCAGGCGATGGTGGACAGCGTGCCACGAGAGCGGGCCATTCGCCATAGAGCAATCCGTCATGGGCAATGCCATCTTAACAAGATCCATAATTTTGAGGACTACGACGAACAGACTTGTGCCACTGCTCAACCGGGGAAAGTGAACATCGCGATCATCGGAGACAGCATGGGCGCGGATATCTACCACATACTGTCGCTGGCCTACCCCGAAATTAACTTCCTGCAAGCCACCGCCGGTGGCTGCCCGGGCCTTTTGGACAAGCGCAGCTTTGGCAGTGATTATCCCTCCTGCTCGAACCTGAACGGCTACCGCTTCAGTGAGATGCTGGAGCAGGACATCGACCTTGTCGTGCTCGCCTCCATCTGGAAGGAAACGCGCGTGCCTGCGCTGAGCGATACGGTCGCGTACGTCCAGGGCCGGGGCATGCCCGTACTGGTATTTGGTCCTAAGATGGCCTACCACGGCCGAGTGCCGCTGCTGCTAGCGAAAGAGACATCCCTGCACGGCGTGAATACACGCCTGGCGAAGCATGTGGAAACACACCGTCAGACACTGGCCGCCATGCGTAAGGCACTGCCAGGTGAAAACGTGATCGACATGTACACCATTCAGTGCGAGCCTGACTGTATCGCCATTGAAGGCGAGCAGTTACTGTACACAGACGCCATTCATCTAACCGTGCTCGGTGCCAGACGCATGGCCGAGCGCTTCCGCGATCGCTATGACCTGGCAGAGTTCTGGTAGAGTTCTGACAACATAAGCACTAAAACAGGAATAAAAAATTCTGTTTTAGTAGTGGGAACGTAAAGTGGGTAGATCGGCCATATTGTCTAGTCCCGCCTGACCGGTGAGACGCTTTATTGGAAAGTACTGGTCATTGAATTGAATGGTGCCAAAGCTAACGATGACACATGGGTACTTAATACCATTTAGGGTTTCGATACACGCGGGCAGATTATGAAAGCACAATTTACAACAACCGCAGATCGAGGCGTTTTACAGTATGGCGAAATCAATGACCCTACTGCCAGCGGGCATGGTGTATTGATCGATATTCACCATACCAGCATGAATCCACACGACTGGAAATACTATGAATTTCTGAAACGGCTATACAACAGCCCCGTGCCTTTGCCCAAATTGTTATTGGGCCATGATGTATCCGGCGTGGTCGTTGATGTAGGCCATAAAGTCACAAAGTTCAATGTGGGTGACGAGGTGTATGCCATGAGCGCCAAGACGGGCGCCTTTGCCGAAATGATCACCATCGATCAACGCATGGCTGCATTGAAACCCCAAAACCTGACACACGAACAAGCCGCCACTGTCCCGATGGCTGCATTGACAGCTCTACAGGCTTGGCGGATCGCTGGCTTGCAAGCAGGAGCGCACGTTCTGGTGGTCGGTGGATCCGGCGGGGTTGGCGTTTATGCAGTGCAGCTCGCCAAGGCACGCGGCGCCGAGGTGACGGCGGTTTGCAGTACGAAAAATGTGGAGCTTGTGAAGTCTCTGGGTGCAGATACAGTGATCGACTATACGCTGGAAGATTGCACACAAGGCGAACGACGCTTCGACATCGTATTTGATACGGTCGGCACACAGTCGATTGACACCTGTGATGGCATCTTGAATATTGACGGCCCTTTCATCCG
>JBLFXU010000069.1:0-10549 GCA_047609575.1 Bacteroidia bacterium
ACTTATCCGCGGATCAAGGCGGCCATTAAACAGGCAGCGCAAACTATTCGCGAGGCCACCTGATTGTGAGTATTCAAATACTTGACCGACGAGAGTTCATGAAACTGACCGGCCTTGCCGGTGGCCATTTAGTGTTAGGCGGGAGTTTTTCCTCTATGGCTATAGCCGATGGCGGTGCTGAAGCCGAAACCAGTTCTGCAGAACTTGGTCACTTCGTCAGTATTGCAAGTGACGGTGAGGTAACAATTGTGTGTCAACGCGGTGAAATGGGACAAGGCATCGTCACCAGTGTGCCGCAAATTATCGCAGATGAAATGGGCGCCAATTGGGACCGCGTGTCAGCCGTGCTTGGCGGGGCGGATCCAAAGTATGGCAATCAAAGTACCGGTGGTTCTGCGTCAATTCGTATTCACTATGAGTTTACCCGCAGAATGGGCGCGGTGGCGCGCGATCTATTGGAGCAAGCGGCTTGCAATGAATGGCAGGTAGACAAAACCCAAGTACGCGCGCAAGACCACCATGTCATGCATCTGTCGTCCGGCAAAAAGCTGAGTTTTGCTGAACTGGCCGCTAAGGCCGCGCTCTTGGAAGTGCCTGATCCGAATACGCTAAGCCTGCGCAAAGATGAAGAGCTCACGCTAACAGGCAAAGATGTCAAACTGCAATCGCATGAGCAATTAGTACGTGGTGAGTTACTCTATGCACAGGATGTGCAAATTCCAGGGATGCTTATCGCCAGCATTGAGCGGCCTCCAACGGTGGGTGGCAAGGTCAAGTCTTTCGACGGCAGCGAAGCGAAAAAAGTCGCGGGAGTGGTCGATGTAGTCAGGCTAAAAGACCGCGGTTTTCCGGTTACGCTAAACCCATTATCCGGTGTAGCAGTATTGGCCACCAATACCTGGGCAGCTATCGAGGGCCGCAAAAAGCTCAAAGTTGAGTGGGATTTGGGGCCCAATGCGGTTCACAACTCAGAATCCTACATGCAGGATTTAGTCCATTCCGCGCAAAACAAAGGCATCCCTATTCGCTCGCAGGGTGATGTGTACGGACATCTCTATGATGACGCACGCACGCTGGAAGCCACCTATACGATTCCTTATCACAACCATTCGCCTATGGAGACGCCAGCAGCCACTGCCGTCATCCAGGATGGCGTGTGTACCGTGTGGACAGGCACGCAATCACCGCAGCGTGGCAAGAGCATGACATTAGCCGAGTTAGGCTACGACCCAAAAACAGAATCTGACAAGGTTGTGCTCAACAATACGTTTATGGGCGGTGCTTTTGGCCGTAAAGGCAAGAATGATTTTACGATTGAAGCGGTTGAGCTTGCCAAGGCAACAGGCAAGCCAGTGAAAGTAATATGGAGTCGTGAAGACGATACCAAGCATGGCTTCTATCATTCAATATCGGCAAACTACTATAAAGCAGAATTGAGCGCGAACGGTAAGACCGCCGACAATTTCATCTCGCGCGTTGCCCACCCTGCGATCTCGGCTTTGTTCAATCATACTGTAAAATATCCTGCACCACTGGCCCACTCACAAAGCTTCGGTGATCTCCCGTTTGACATTAAAAACCTGAGTGTTGAAAAAACAGAGGCGCCAACACACATGCGCATAGGTTGGTTTCGCGCAGTGCAAAATATCCACAATGCTTTTGCGATGAGTTGTTTTGTCGACGAGTTGGCGGTCAAGGCAGAAATCAGTACACAACAGATGTGGCTGAATCTGATCGGTAAAGATCGCACGCTTGACCCCAAATCACTGGGCTTCGATAACTGGAGCAACTACGGCCATAAACCTGGAGAGCACATGCCCAATACCGCCAGGATGAAGGCGGTGATTAATACACTGCACGATAAAGCACCCATTGCCCAAGCACTGCCAGAGAATGAGGGTTGGGGAATGGGTTATTGCTCAAGCTTTGCATCCTATTCTGCAGCGGCCACCAAGGTTCGCGTTACCGACGGCAAGTTAGAAGTTCTGGAAATGCATACGGTAATAGATTGCGGCAAGGTCATTACGCCGGATCGTGTGCGCTCACAAATGGAAGGCGCAATGATTATGGGTCTTGCTGTGGCTCTCTACAGCGAGATTACCGTTAAGGATGGCGCTGTGGAACAAGGTAACTTCGACACTTACCCGGTAGCGCGTATGAACCAGGTGCCTCCTTTACACGTGCATCTTGTTGAATCCAATCAACTGCCAGGCGGCGTCGGCGAACCCGGCTTCCCGGCCATCGCGCCCAGCATAGTGAATGCAGTGTTCCACGCCAGTGGACAACGCTATAGAGATTTACCGTTAAACAAGGCGCTGAAGGTCTAACAGAAGGTGTCGCCACATTCCCGATGCTCCCGCTGCAATCTCCTGGTGTAAAGAGCGCCTAACTTGATACACCACAACCGGAGCGTTTTATAGCAGACAGTTATGCCACGCCCAGCCAGAAGATCTTCGGTGGAATGGTCCGGGAGACCGGCGGTGATTCAGATTGAAGTGATAGTAGAGCTCGGTCGATGGTACCTTGTTCGTTTTTCCTGGTTACACCAACTACAATAACCTTGGAAATGTACTGCTGGCGTTCGGTCTCAGCCACCCCGCCCTACTACACCGGGCAGTCCCGTCAGCTTTCTTCAACCTACTACCCGGCGTCTGTTTCGAGCATCCAACTCATAATCGGCAGGTCGGACCAGACCGCACCCTGAAAGATATGGAGATGTGAAGGCAGCGTGCGTAAGTTGTGTAACACTCTGGTGGGCAGCGGTGGACCTTGCGGACGTTCTTTCATCGCTTCCACGCACATTGCCCTTTGACTTGTCTATATCGCCAATAAGGCAGACACTGTGTAAGCCTATTGAAATAGAGAAAACCTGAATATGAAAAGACCAACGCTACTGCGGTCTCTAGCTCTAAGCTTAGTCATGTCTCCTGTAATTTTCCTAAGTGGTTGCGCCACCCAGCCGAAGCCGATAGAAACTGAAAAGCCAAATTACTCGTTAGAAGAGCAAAAAGCGGCACAAACGGCGACCATTCAGGCATCCCAGGAAGCCACGCCAGCCTTGAAGCGAAAAATTGCTATAGGGCGAGTTACTAACGAAACCATACACGGCAGAAGTCTGCTCAGGGACGACGCCGGGAATCCTCTTGGTAAGCAGGTAGCGGATATGTTGAGCCAGAAGCTGGTAGAAAGTGGGCAGTTCCTGGTTTTAGAGCGACCTGACATAGACAGGCTAGAGGCAGAAACTGAAGCCAGTGGATCTGATTTCAACAATGTCGGGGTCGATAGTCTCATTATTGGATCTCTTGTGGAGTTTGGAAGAAATACCACAGGGACAAAAGGCTTCTGGTCTAAATCTAAAAAACAAACCGCCAGCGCAAAGGTCGCATTTCGATTGGTTGATACCGCCAATGGCGTTGCCTATTTTAGCGCTTCCGGTGCGGGTGCAGCTTCTACGGAAACGGGCGAAGTAGCATTTATCGGATCAACCGCCTCTTACGACGGCTCTCTAAATGATGCCGCGATTGATGCGGCAATATCTGACGTCGTTGATGAGATCATTCACAATTTGGCGCGGCGACCTTGGTCTACGGTGATTCTCAGCTCTACTGAGGATGGAATCTATATCAGCGGAGGGAAGAGCCAAGGAATCAGATCAGGATTAGACTTGACGGTGGAAACCAGGGGCAGGAAAGTCAAATCATCGCAATCTGGCTTCAATATAACGCTACCGGGAAAGAAAATCGCAACGATAAGAGTCGTTTCAACGTTTGGTGATAACGAAACCAACGAAGGTGCATTAGTCACCGTCACTAGTGGGAGCATTTCCAACTACAAGACAGATCAACTGAGGGTCATTGAAAATGACTAGGATTTCAACACTCAGACTGGCATGCCTAGTTTCCACAGTCCTTATTTTGACGGCCTGTGTAAGCTCGAAGCCAATAGAAAGCAAAAATGCCATAGACGACCGCCCCCTGATATTTTTCATGGTAGAGGGCGCTGGAAATTCACCTGGAGCACTAGGCGTCTACGTCGACGATTTGTATATGGGCGATGCAACGGTATTTTCCGCGCAAAAGAAAGGATTGGTTGTGCTGCCTGGCACACACATCGTTGAAGTGAAGAAGGGCGATCGAATCCTGACAAACCAGAAAATCTATGTTGGCAGCGGAGTCAGCAAGACAATTACAGTCCAATACAACTGAGGGTCTGAATGTACGCTTTGTATAAAATCCTACTTATCGCATTGTCGGCGATATTTCTAATTGGTTGTGCGAGCACGAGGCACGATTGGGGTAATTACGAATCTGAACTCTACACTTATTACAAGTCACCAACTCCCGAGGAGCAGCAGGAGCTGGTAAATGAACTGGCGACAACCTTCGCTAGAACAGAAAAAAAAGGGGTATCGCCACCGCCGGGACTCTATGCGGAGTATGGCACCTTCCTCTTCCAGGAAGGCGACTATCCGAATGCGATTCAGTTCTACGAAAAAGAAAAGATTGCTTGGCCCGAGAGTGCAAAATTTATGGATTCACTGATATCCACTCTTCAACAGCGCGTAGATGCCGGAGAGATTCAAGAAGCCACAGAGACTGACAATGAATAATTCCCGCACGCTTGTCTTGTTAGTCCTGCTTCTCATCACGACTGGCTGTGCAACCCAAACACCGTATGATTGGTCGGCATTCAATGCAGCAGATCCACGATCAATCCTCATTCTGCCTGTATTGAACAATACAGTTGACGTTGATGCACCGCTCTATGCACTTAGTACTCTCGCGATTCCCCTGGGCGAAAAGGGCTACTATGTATTCCCTGTCAATACGGTCAAGATAGTTCTGGAGCAGGAAGGTCTCTATGAAGGGGAAACTGTAAAAGAGCTGGGCTCCCAAACTCTAGCGGATTTGTTTGGTGCAGACAGCGTCCTGTATGTCGAAATCAATCAGTGGGACGCTAAATATGCTTTTCTATCAACGACTGTCACAGTAGACATTAACTATATGTTGGATGATAAAGACGGAAATCGAATTTGGGACCAAGAAGTCACTATGAAATATACACCCCAACAAAACTCTTCGGGCAATCCTCTAGCTGATTTGATTGGAGCAGCAATTACTGCGGGACTTACTCGCGCGTCACCCAACTACATCCCCTTAATGCACCAGGCAAACAGTGCCGCTTTCGTCACAGGGAACAGAGCGTTGCCAGATGGGCCTTATGCTTTGGATGGTAAGTAATACAAATTATCCAGGTGACCCACGATAGACTGGGAGCCAGATATACTATCTGGCCTTCATGGCTAGACTGTGCATAACGAATAATTGATGCACGGTGACAACCAGTAAGTTGGCGTTGCTGCTACCCCCTGCGCGATACTGCACCACGCCGAGAAATTTATTGCAGGTGACGCTGTATAAAGTCCACCAGCGGTGCAGTGATCGGATTGGTTTCGTCATCAACCGCAGTAAGCACGTCGACGTGAGAAAAGCCCTCGGCGATAACCACCTCGAAGCCACCGGCAGCATCCCCGAAGGTTGGAAATGCCGTACTGGGCTGCGCAGCATCTACCACGCGCGGAGTCAGCGCATCGCAAGCTGGCGACGCACAAGGCGCCAGGGTTTGAGCGTAGCCCACCATTCTCCCTGAAACCGGCAACAGCCCATTACTACCGCCAAAGCTGATTACGGGCAAGTCTACGTTAGCCGCTTGAGTGAGGTTGGCAATATCACTACGACCACGCCCTACCGGCGGTGGTGCCGACAAGGCACTGGAATCGAGTCCCAGACCAGACGTTACAGACAGCCCCGAGGAAGGATAGTACCAATCGGTGAAGTTAGTGCCGCCGCGATAGAATTGGGGCAGCATATCGCGCACATGGTCCGTAGACTCTACCTCAACGCCCCAAATGCCGCTTGCGGTCAAATCGGTGGGCGCTGGCCCATTGTCCGGCGTCACTTCTGGTGGCAACGCCTGGCCCCGGTTCAACCATGTGCGGACACCGTTTTCGACAGGGCCGGGAGCGCCTAAGGAAGTCGACAGAAAGGAGGCTGCTTGCGCTGGGACACCATCATCATCCATAAAACTGCCCAGCAGAGTCACGGAGCTGGCAGGCTCAGTGCCCAACAAAACTCGCAGACCAAACAACTCAGGTACCTGATTAAGCGCGTTATTGCCCGGTGTACCTCCCTGATCAGCCTGAAGTATGGACAGTACGCCATCGCCATTCACTGCCGCATCAAGCGCTACAAGCTCAGCCGCGGCAAATATCTCTGTCGTTAAAAGACCCGCTAACACCGAATAGGCGGTGGTTGGATCTGTGCAAGTGGTATTGGCGAAGGCTGCGCAATCACTGGCAACGCTGCAAGCCGTTAAACCGTCGATACACCGGGGCGCCTGGTCGCGCACAGCACCGTACAAGCCGCCGTCGAAGCGCGCTTCTATTCGGTCGAGCAGTTCTTCACTGGGTGCAGAACCGACGCGGCCACCACCGCCATCAAACATTACCAGACCGCGCAACTTACTGTAACCGGGGTCGGTGCCGGTAACAGTGAGATCAAGATCTGTTGCCGCATAGCGTGCCACGTAACCAGTGCCGGCAGAATGGCCACCCAGAAATACATTGCCGTTTAAGGCACTGGCACGAGCGGCTTCAACTACCGCGTCAATATCCTGTGAGTGAACCAGTTCTGTCCACTGCGCTATGAAGGCCAAATCATCGCTGCTGTTATATAAAATGGTTCGGCGACCGAGCTCCTCTTGCAAAAGCCCTTCTAGCGGTAAGCCCAGTTCTTCTCCGAAAATGAAGTTGAGTGCAATGGTTGGGTCCTGCTCGCGCTCGGCGATATTATGACCAGCCAGATCCTCCAGTTGGTTACTGCGCCTATCCACAGCCCATATCTCAATAACCAGGCCAGCATCACTCTGGGCAAGACGCATGATATTCTCTGCCAACCGGGCAAAACCCGCGGCCCCACCTTCGAACCCGGGTATCAGCACCAGAATGGCATCCGCCTGCGATTGCCCCTGATCAGACAGTGAGTAACGCGTGTACACCGCGTTATTCAGACTGAAGTCGCTGGAACCGAATTGCTTGATCAGCGCAGGATTAGTGACCGTGACTCCAGCCGTACCCGGTGTAAAGGCGGGCTGCGCCGCGCTGGGTAGACTCAGCGTCTCCTGTAATAATTCCGCTAGCGCTGAGCCACCGTCAAAAACACTATCATTGTTACTATCGCTGCAGCCGGACAGCAGCAACGAACCAATAAAAAGCAGAAAAAGATTGATTACTTTCATTTTTGAAACTCCTTTGGCCGACAGAGTGCCACAACTCTTGCCTGCAACAAAGGGTTGATTACAGCTAAGTAAATTTGCCGAATGAATTCAGCGAGATCGCCCTGTAGAACGGAAATTAGTCTACCCATATGCGCGCCCTTGAACAGTGCATGGTCGAGTAAATTCGAACCAACAAATGCGGAAAAATTATGCCGCCAGCACGGTGTGCCGGATCAGGGTTTAGTCGATTAGATTCTACGGGATCACTCGTTGGCCCAATACGGACACTAGTCCAAGTTGCTAACGTCGTTGCCTCTCTAGTTGAGCACTTTGTAGCCGCGCCCTCTCAGGCAACGTTTTACCACCTGCACTTCTTCTTGCTCACCCTCGTTGAAGCGCGTGCGCCGCCGGTCACAGCACCGATACCTGCTCCGCGTGCGGCCCCCTCAGGACCATCGAGAATACTCCAACGGCCACGCCTATCAACGCGCTGGAAGCAGCACTGCGCGCGCCCTTTTCACCAGACTTGACGCCCTGGGAATACTCGTGGCATTCATTAAGATCCTGCCCGTACGCCGCCATATTGACGCCCTTCCTGTCGATAGTAATCTCGCCGGTCATCGTGCATGCTGAAAACAGTGCGATCGCAACTGCAAAAACAAATGATGTTCGCTTTAGTAAGCTCCCTGGGAATATGATGCTCATTGCATGTCAGCCTCGAACAGCAGGCGAGGAAAGACCCTTTTCGCCGTAACGTTAGCTGGCAATGCCTTGATCCAACATACTTTATCGCACATCTTTCACCGGTTCTGACAAGCTAATACTCTTAGAGTTCTTCTACTAGGATTACAGCGTCAGGGTTACAGGGTCAGGCTTAACGTTTTACGCAGCCATTCCCACGAGCTGTGAAAGGTAAGGCCTGCCCCCGGATGAGCGGTTGCTTACAATCAGCCTACCGCACTTTACGGTTCTGGAAACGCATTTATAGTGGTGATGACTCAGGTTGAATCGGTGGCGTTTGCTTGTGTTCACCCACCGACTCTATCGATTTCGGCCGCCTCACTTGTCAGCACGTTCTTACATTCACCCTTGAATACGCCTACAAATGAGACCATCCAGCACTGTCGTACACGCGGCCAAAATGCTCATCCATTCCACAACTCAACTAATAACTGCTCTGATATTGGCCCTGACTACCGGCTGGTGTTTTGCGGGAAATTACCCCAATTCCGTCTTCATACTCACCGATGATCAGAGCTGGAAAGGGAAAGCGACTACTATCGCACCCCCAATATCGAACGACTGGCCAGTATCGGTATGAATTTCTTACAGGGCTATTCCCCGGGTGCTTCCTGCCATACAACACGACGCGCTATTCTCGTTGGCCAAACGCCGGCACGCCACCTATTTCAGAGCGATCGTAAGCACTGGCAGCAGCCCTACCGAGATCGGCTCACTATCCCGCGCATGCTGAAAATTGCAAATCCCAACTACCGTACCGCGCATTTTGCGCAAGTGGGATCTGAGTCATGACATGCCCACACCCAGCGAAATGGGTTACAACATCAGCGACGGCTATACCTCCAATGAAGATGGCGGTGGCAAAAACTCCGAACTACCCCGAGCTCAAAAAAATCCGAAACTCATCTGGAGTATTATTGAGCGAACCATAGCCTTTGCGCGTGCAAAAAAAGCGGCCGACCGACCCTTTTTTTTGCAGTTGTCTCACTACGCCGTGCACGTGGGCATTTTCTATCGACAGGGTAGCCTGACAGAGGCGAAAGAATGGACTCCCAGCACCAATCATTACGACCCCTGTTTAGCCGCTATGACAACAGATATAGATGCAGGTATCGGCCAACTGCTGGATAACCTTGAAGCCCTGGGAGTGGTGGGTAATATCTATATATTTTCTATGTCGGACAACGGTGGACGCAGAACCCTACCGCGGCTCGACACGCCGAATCAGCCACGCAACCAGCCGCTGCATGGTGCAAAGCACAGTCTCTACGAGGGTGGCATACGCGTACCACTCATCGTGGTAGGCCCCGGTGTTACGACTGGAGCATTGAGTAAAGATCCCGTCACAGGACTGGACATTCTTCCCACACCGGCAGACCTGGCCGGCTACAAAGAGCCCCTGCCCGACGATATAGACGGCGGCAGCATCAGAGGTGTACTCCAAAACAACGGCGTCGAGACAGTAGCGCATAATTTGCCATTCCTGATATTCCTCCAGGCAGGGGATCGAAGACCGATAACAGCCCTGATTGCGGGTGATTTCAAGTTGATGAAAAGAGAAGACTGTGCCGCGGCAGAGCTGTTCGACCTCTCCAATGACCTGGGCGAGACTAGCAATGTTGCCAGCACCATGCAGAAAAAACGTGCATCTGGGCAGGCGAGCACGAGAATTCCTGAAAAATGTTGCTTCAGAAAAAAGTCAACCGATAGCAATCGCGAGGATAATGTCGGCAAACCCAACAAAAAAATGTAAGAAAAAAGACAACAAAAATAGGGGCAAGATGAACGAGAAGAAACCAGTGACATAAAACAAAGATACTGACAGACTGACTTCCCGAAATCAGAGATATCCAGCCTCAGTTCTCATGCAGCCGCCCTACTCTATTCTGAAAATGCACTCACCCAAATTTGGCGGTAATACTGGATTGATAATCACATAGATATACACTACATCGCTAGGACACTATTCAATCCGGGTAGACTGGAGGGACATACATGGCGGTACTGATTTTTCGCCTAAATGACGTGCCTGACGAAGAAGCGCAGGACGTCCGCGACTTATTGTCAGACAATGCGCTGGACAGCTATGAGACATCTGCGGGTCGGTGGGGTGTGTCGGTCGCAGGCCTGTGGTTAGTCAATGATGACGAACAGGTCTTAGCCCGAGAACTTATCGACGCTTACCAACTTGAGCGTCGGTGCTATTTTGAAAAACTGAGGATCGAAGCTCCACCTGAAAGGTTTAGTAACCGTTTCAAGCAGTCACCAATGAATGTGATATTTTTCAGTCTGCTCGCTATAACAGTTCTATTTATTTCCCTCTCACCCTTTATCCGGTTTTTGTCTGATTAACCAGCCGTAAGCGCTAACTTGTGCTTAGCGAACCTTCAATCAATCCAAAAAAAATGAGCCACTCCGGGTTCGGCATACGTTCGATTTGGACCTTTCCGCTCTACCACATCACGAGAACCCTTAGCTTTCTTCAGCCTACTACCCAGCCTCACCACAGACTACTCGACTCAAAATCGGTGGG
>JBLFXU010000070.1:0-10524 GCA_047609575.1 Bacteroidia bacterium
TCCTCAATTCTATTGTGGCGATGCACCCCATAATTCCTGTTCTATCCTCGAGAATTCGATACAGCAGCGGTCCATTCCAAGAGAGAAAGTACGCCGCCTGTTTCGGGACCTGAAGCAAGAATCCTCACAATGTCATCATCGCTCCGAAATGACGCCCCACTAGTTTCAGAAGTTTCAGTATTCATACATTGAAATCCATTGAGGAATACTCAGGTTTAACTATCGGGTGACATATAACAGCTACTTCGTGCGAAAAATTCTGCTATGAAAACTCTCATGACGCAGCCCCCTGCTCACATTCGTTCTGCCGACTATAGTCCGAGCATCGTCATCTTAACCACTTTTTGTGATCAGGTTTCTCAAGCACACACTCGAATTATGCAGTGTGCGTGGCCTTGTATAGCGTAATTTTCTGATATTTTTTGCTGATAAGAGTGCCTTCGAATCAA
The DNA here is from genome assembly GCA_047609575.1 of Bacteroidia bacterium. Taxonomy (GTDB): domain Bacteria; phylum Pseudomonadota; class Gammaproteobacteria; order Pseudomonadales; family Halieaceae; genus Marimicrobium. Next base: position 450 of record JBLFXU010000070.1, read on the forward strand.
CCAGCTATAACCTTATAGTCACGTAACATTCGACTAATTCCAATGAAAAACTGACGCTCAGTTGACCATGCAAAAGGGTTTTCAGGGGGCTGGGGCGTTCTGGATATCCCGGGGGCGAGGCGTTGCCCCAAGGAAAGGCATTAGAAGGAACTAACCCTTAAAGGAGGAGAAGTCTGGACCGCGCCTTAGTGAATGTCCTCCATCAACATTAATGCACTGCCCGGTGATCCAGCGAGACTCGGGGCTGATAAGAAAACGTGCCAGGTGACCAATGTCTTCGGGGTAACCGACGTCACCCAAGGGCGTATTCACGATGTACGACTCGTAGATCTCACCGTCTCGGGGAATCATGTCCATAATTTCAGTGGCTACGAAGCCGGGGCGTATGGCGTTAAAGCGCACATTGTGTTTGCCGTTTTCGTCCGCACAATTGCGCATCATGGCCTCAATGCCAGCTTTGGCAACGGGGTAGGCACCAAAAAATGGATGGGTAATATGGCCTGCCAATGAAGACATACCAATGAAGGAGCCACCGCCTGCCTCCATCATGCGTGGCAATGTGTGTTTTACACAGAGCATGGTACCCAGGACGTTCAGGTTCATTACACGAATGAAATCTTCAGTGTCCATATTCTCGTAACCGTAAATCATGCCACCGCCACCCGCATTGGCAATGCAACCGTTGAGCTTTCCGGTGGGCTGCAGTGCTTTTTCGACGATAGCCTTTACGTCGTCTTCGCTGGTAACGTCTCCCGTGACTATTTGCACACTGCCACCGAACGCAGCCGCAGCGTTTATCTTTTCGGCCGCTTCATTGAGCACTTCCTCGCGACGGCCACAGATAGTAACAGCAGCGCCATCGGCGGCCAGTTCCGCGGCGCATCCCGCGCCAATACCAGTGCCGCCGCCGGTTATCAGTACCGAATAACCCTGCAGGTTGCCCGCGTGTTGTACTGTTTCGCTCATGAGTTCACTCCCAACTTGAATGCCATTTCAGTAGAGATCGCCAGCCTACTGCCAGCGCAACGAATTGAACAGCCCGCAGGACGCTTGACCGACTAAATCTGAGTGCTGGTATAAGCTATTCGGCCAAGGCAACACCCCGCCATGAGAGGTGGGATGTTGTAAGAAGGGCTGCGTCGGCCAGGCAGGGATATACCATGGCTTGCGCAGCCCGATTGACTGCAGCGACAACGCCGGTCCTTGGTCCGGTAAGTCGCATTAACACCGCGGCACGAAGCTGAAAACAATACTGAAAGCCATGTTTTGGCTGGCAAACCAGGAGGGAGCTAGGTGAGGGCTCCGTCAGGGCTTATCAACAGCTGAGGGAGGGCTTTACTGCGGCGTCGGACCAACAGACAATGCTGTTGCCAGTCGATGCGCGGGGCCTCAATGACGACAACAAATGATCTACTCCACCACATCGCTATTGAAGGTGTACTGAACCGCTATGCTCGCGCCTGCGATCAACGCAACTGGGCCGCCTTCGATGCAATTTTTTCAGAGACTGTTGCGGTGAATTACGGTGGCGAGTTCCGGTTAGAGGGCCGAGCAGCGGTAGTAGGCATGATTCGCTCCATGCTGGGCGGCTGCGGTCCAACACAGCATCTGTTGGGAAATTTTGATATCACCGTGCGAGGCACAACCGCCCACAGCGCCAGCTATGTGCGCGCGGTTCACGCAGGCCTTGGCGCTAAGGCAGACAGCTACTATGAAGTTTGGGCCGAGTACCGCGACACACTCGAATTAACCGCAGATTGCTGGCGTATCACCACGCGTCACATGCTGGTCAGCAAAGAAGTGGGTGACCGGAACATTCTGGGTCCAGATTAGTCTTGCACGGTGGCACTACAGCGAGCGATTCTCGCGATGATTTCACAGGTTGTTGACTACATCAGCCAGCCTGGGCGAGCGCCCTGCCGTTAGGAAAATGCCTGCTGACCTGCCTTAGCCTTAGCCTTAGCCTTAGAAAAACCAGCAACAGTCCTGACGCCCTTCAGGCTTAGGTGTGCAAATGATGCCGCAACAGAAGCGCCACCGTATCGCGCATCAGCGATTCCTATCCACCGCTGCCCTACACATTCACCCTTCCTCTAACGCTGGATAAACAATACTCTCAACGCTGGACGCCCGTATCAATCCATTGTCCTATCGTCCGACATTCCTGTGCCGTAGCTTCCGTCGGGTGAGCCGGGCCGAAATCGATGTCATTGCGGTACTGCTTATCTGTGCGTCCATCGCGCCTTGCACCCACACACTTCCAGTACAACAGGGAATCACGGGCAAACTTCGCTACCCATTTGCTGGTATAGGGGCGCTGCAACGCATACACCGAGGTAATGGCCTGAAGATTCGCGCCTTTACCATCAGCAGTGTTCACCTGTACGGGGGTCATGGGGCCGTAGTTGTTGCCTGCTGACGTGAGGCTTATCTCAGCGACCCCTCCACTGGAGCTCACCTTTGAAACGACACCTTTCGCGACACCGGAGGGGAACCTCAACGTCTCACCAACCTTGTACCCACTGCCTGACTTTTTGATCAGCACATGAACCACCCAACTATATTCCTCTGGGCTGAGCACGCCACGCTGCTTTCTCGCCCAGGGCCAATCATACTGCTCATAGTCCTGCGCAATTCGGGAATACAGTAGACCGTCATCGTCCTGCATATCCTTGTGGCAACTACTGCAGCGTCGTTCAAGTATGGGACGCACATCATCAAAGTCTATGGGCGCTATCGCTTTGGGTAGTTCCGGGTAGGTATTGAACGCCTGTGTAGTACTAAAGCGCTCAATAGCAGACCCCTTAATCCTGGCGGCGCGTTCCTCTGAGTGTCCATCATGGCAACCGTGGCAGGTGCGTGTCTCACCCGCGCGCAGAGAGTGCAGCATACTGTCGTGCGCAATTGACATACCCTGCGCATCGGTGCCCGCCATGAGCAAAGGCGTTTCGCAAGGAACCTGCATCTTTACCGAGCCATCAGGTAATACGGGTTGCGAACCTAACAATGCGATCGATTTGTGGCCCATATTGTTCACATTCGCCACGAACTCTTGTTCCTTGCCACGACTATTATCCCAGGAGAAGTCCCACATCTGCGGCAAGTACACCGTAAGGGCGGCCATGTTGCGCTCATGAAACGTACGATCTTCGGTATTTACAGCACATCCCTGAAGACCGCACTGCGCATACAAATTAGTTGTCCAATCATAGCGATCAGCACTGGGGTTTAGTTCCGCCGCGCGCGCATCCACTACCTGCAAGTAACAATTCAACTCAGGATCAAGCGGCGGCAACTGCTTCGGCAAAGGCTGACCATGCAGCCTTTGAAACGAGGCTACAGCGCGTGCATCAAAGGCCTGCCACTGGTCGCCGCCAGCCATGAATTCCATCTGCCGCTCATCGAAAGGATCGGTGACCATCGGTACCTTCACCTTGTAGATCGCCTTTTGACAAGTAGGCTCACCGCCCATCGCTCGCCGACTGGCCTGTTCCGGGGGCGTAACCTCATAACAGGAACCGCGGCCGTGCGTGATCAAAAATTCGCTATCGGTATCCGGTAGGGGCGCGGCATAGCCCGCCTTACCCATTGCCCGTCCCTTGCCGTCACGGAGCACGGCCATATCCTGATCAGTACCATAGGGTGTAATGGCCAACAGACTGCTGGGCACATAATTCCCGCTGCCGGGTTTACGGCTATTGCTCAGACCATGGGGTTGGCAGGCGGCGGTAGAACATCCCTCCACATGCGGATCGTTGTAATCCATAGCAAAAATGATGCCCATACTGCCGACGTGATTGGAGCGGTAATAGTTGGACACGGCTAATCTGTCTTTGAATATCTCAGCAACCCCCCGAATAGCGCGTAATTCGGTGCGGCCCTCACCACCGGTGACACTGTTCGACAACCACTCCTTGGTTTTCAGAATGGTTGTCTTATGGCCGTTTAGTATGACTGTGCTATCTCCTCCGTTGCCATCCATGCGACATAACCACCATTTGTTTTGCGTGGTCCCGGGATTATTGGCGGTGCGCAGCGGGTTATCGAAGGTCTTGTTCTCCTGAGCATTCCAACAGGAATACAGGACATCGCCATTACTCATGACTGTAGGCGACAGTGCATTGCCTTCATGCGGAGTGAGATTACGAGCATCGGTACCGTCGATATTCATTGACCAGATTTGCATGGACTTTCCCGCATGGCCGTAGCCGTAGATCTGCGAAACACAGTAATCCGGATTAAAGCAGCGATTCTTTCCGAACTGATCTTTGCCACGATGCATACTGAACTGATTCTTGGGTGGATAGGTATTAGCGCGATTGCTGGCAAACACAATGCGTTTATTGTTAAGCCATTCTGGCTGTCGGTCGATCGCGCGACCCGGATACGCTGGAATGGGCTTGCTGAGCCCTGTCTGCAGGTCGTAAATCCACAACTGTGCATGCGTTAGCTGTGGAATTTCCTGGATATTCAGCCGTAGTCCCGCGTCGTATGTATAGACATCAACAAGCTGCTCGCCGTAGCCAACAGAGTATGCAATCTTTGTACCGTCCGGGCTGACCCGTGCTTCGTGAGCGACACACACTTCCTGCGATTCGGTACAGTTGTGAATCACCTTGATCTGGCCATCCAGATCATCGATTACCACATCTGCCTCGGCGAGGCCGATGTTAATGCGTGCCACGTCCGAGGCGTGCTGCCAGTTAGCAGCCTCTTTAATCGGCGTACCCGGAACCGGTTTTCGCGCCCTTGGCTGGCGCGTATAAACCAGCTGCCAAAGAGGTTCTGGCCCCTGCAACAGCAGCTTACTGTAGCGCGTCGAAGAGTCCAGAGTCAGCCCTTCCAGAGTCAGACTGCCAGCCTCAGAGACCAGCACGGTGCCTTTCTGCGCCGTACCAGACAGAGTCCAACTAACCTCCCTGCCTGCATGCCTGGTGAATTCACCCAGACGTCGCAACGTGAGATTGAAACTGGCACCGGGTGCCTGCTGATCACCGGCCAGGTAACGCACAGGCACCACAATACGCGCAGCGCTTCGGGTGATTCCCCGGGCTTGATATTGAAGGCCCTGATTGTAATGCCCGTTCGCGGCCCAACGGTTAGTGCTCGCGGCAGTAAAAATGGGTAGAACCTGATTGAGTCGAACAGGAACCTCAGGCTTCAGAGTAACCTTGCCAGTGGCAGACCAGACGCCTGTACAGGCCACCAACCATTGCTCGCAGGCGTGGAAAAAGGGCTCCAGATTACGCCCTGCGAGTCGATAGTGGATGTTTTGCGCGGCGCCAGACTGCGCGGCCCTGGTAAAAACGTCCATAACCGTGTTGACGTCGCCCGAGACGTCTTGCGCTTCAACACTGGTTACCAGAGCACGCCAGGATTCACCGGGCATATCCACGCTGCGCTCGATAGCCGCAAGGCCACCATCGCCCTGCCCCAAGAGGGCCAAACCGTCTTTCCAATCTATGCGGCCGGAACCCGCACGCTGCAACTCGTTCAAGCTGCGCAACAATACCTCACCGGATACCGTGTCAGCTGCAAGCTGACAGCTGACTCGTCGGCCTTGTTCGTCGTTGCCCACTGCCTGGCAATTTGCTGTACTCACATTGGCTACAGGCTCAGCCAGTGCAGTATTTCCCTGCGCTAACGCCAGCATTGAGGCCAACACCAACAGCAATAACGGACGCCAAATCATCAAACCATTCATCACTTGCTTCTCTTTCACAAACGCCCAATAACAACGGCGGGCCAGCGTACTCATACCAATAAAGGACCATCAGCACAGTGTATCCTCCCCTTGGTTGCATGTATAACTGACCACGGCGCTGTGGCAAACTATATCAGCTGGAAACTGTCAGCTGAGTCGGCTTAAAAAAAAGAATCCCGCGCGCAAGGAATCCAAATATGCTCAACGTAAAAATGTATCTGTTAGCCGGTTCCGTGCTGATAAGCGCCAGCCTGCCAGCTGCCGCACAGCCCGCAGGCGAAGACGGCGCCGCACCCATACGCCCCTATAAACTGACAGAAGAACGGGAGCCCTGCGATAATTTCGACCCCCAGCGCCGCCCGCATTTCGGTGATATGCACGTACACACAGCATGGTCTTTCGACGCCAGCACGCAGGACACTCGCAACCGGACGGAAGAGGCTTACCGGTTCGCCAAAGGCGAACCTATGGGCATCCAGCCCTACGATGAGAATGACAAAGCCACCCGTACCATCCAACTGGATCGCCCGCTGGACTTCACCGCAGTCACCGACCATTCGGAATTTCTCGGTGAGGTCCCCATGTGCACCACACCCGGAAAACCAGGTTACTGGCATCCGGTGTGTCTGATCCACCGATATTTTCCGCAGTATTCCTTCCTGACCTTCGGGGCGGCGGGCCTGAGCTACAAGCATCGTTGGGGCCTGTGCGGAGATGACAACAAAATATGCTTTGCCGAGGCCGCAGACAGTTGGCGTCAAATCCAGAAAGCCAACGAAGAAGCCTATGACCGCAGTGCAGATTGCAGCTTCACCAGCTTCAATGGCTACGAATGGACAGCAGGCGCGGAGCTTGGCCAAAACCTCCATCACAATGTGATATTTCGTAATCACAAGGTGCCCGATCATGCGCTAGGCTGGATTGAAACGCCTTCACAGGTAGACCTGTGGGATTACCTGGATGAAGAATGTGTGGCTGGCAAGCCCGGCTGTGATGCGGTGGTGATTCCCCACAACTCCAATATCAGCGGCGGACTGATGTTCGAAACGGCGCGCCTTACCAATCAAGATATTCCCAGCGAGCCCGTGACCGCCGCTGAAGCCACCCGTCGTGCGCGTTGGAATGTTCTTTTTGAAGTGATGCAGCACAAGGGCTCCTCGGAATGCGACAGCCGACTGCCCACCTGGGCGGCCGACGAATACTGTGACTTTGAAAAAATGGGTTACGACAGTTTTGGTGGCAAGAACACCGGAGACGTGCGCTTTGCTGACTACGAATGGGCTGCACCCATAGTGGGCGATCGCGCCATACCACAAACAAAACTACCATCGAATGCCAACTTTCTGCGCTTTGCCCTGAAGAAGGGGTTACAACAACAGGCGGAGCTGGGTGCGAATAGCTTCAAATTTGGCTTCATCTCCAGTACCGACACACACATTGCCGCACCTGGCCTGACCATGGAGAAAAATCACCCCGGCCACGGCGGTGCGGGCATGGGTGCTCGCGAAGATGTACCAGTAGGGCTACCCGATGAGCTTGAGTACAATCCGGGCGGACTGGCCGTGCTGTACGCGGAAGAGAACAGCCGGGACTCACTATTTGCCGCTATGCAAAGACGTGAAGCCTACGCGACCAGTGGTACACGCCCTGTAATGCGCTTCTTCGGAGGCTGGGACTATGACCAAGACCTGTGTAATGCGGGCGATATGGTGGCCATGGGTTACGCGGGCGGCGTGCCGATGGGCGGCGATCTTCCTGCCACAAACGGCACAGACCAGGTACCGACTTTTGTTATTTCCGCCAGCATGGACAATGGCACGCAAGAATATCCCGGCAGTCCATTACAGCGCTTACAGCTCATCAAGGGATGGTACGCAGATGGCGAAGTACACGAGCAGGTAATGGACGTTGCCGGTGGCGACACCAACGCCAGTGTCAACATCAACACCTGTGCAACCTCCGGCAGCGGTCATGACCAGCTATGTAATGTATGGCGCGATGAGAACTTCAACCCGGACGATCAGGCCTTCTACTACACGCGGGTACTGGAAAACCCCACTTGCCGCTGGAGCCAGAGAATTTGCGCTGATGCAGGCGTGCGCTGTGACAACCCAGCAACGATCAGCGAAGGCCTGGAAAATTGCTGCGCACCGGAACACAAGAAGGTGATTCAGGAAAGGGCGTGGACCTCACCAATCTGGTACACACCGCCAAGCTAGCAAGTTGCGCGCTACTAGCGACGTGCGCACGACTAAAAAACTGCGCTCTAAATGGGCAGGGGTATGAACACCTTGCCCACCGCGTGCACGGTGCCAGTGACAGTGCGGTGGCCAGACTCACCGGCAATTAACGCCATCATCTCCTGCAGCACAATAATTTTGCCAAACAAACGCTCGAAGCTGAGGTTGTCGACAACACCACGATATTCGTGGGTGATCAGGTAGTGCTCACCCGTGAGCTTACGGCTTTTTTTGAGCTTCCATAACAATATCTCCACATTACGCGCGCTGGTGGTCAGCATCTGCGGGTCGAGCTGGTCGGTAAAAAACACCTCGGGGTTATAGCTATAAGCACGTCGCAACATACTGCCCAGACCTACCGCCAAGGCAAACACCCTATCTCCCCGATAGTCTGAATCAAAAGCAAGATTCATTGCTGACACATCCTGTAGTCCGTGCAACTCATCAAATTCGAGTTCTCGTTGCTTCACCCGCAGCTGTGCCAGGCGACCCTCCACAGTCATACCGGGAATCTTGTTCAGTTCAGCAGGGTTGCGCTTGTACAACTTGACCACTAGCTCACGCACCGCTGACCGGGTCTCTTCGATGAATTGATCGGTCACCATGTCGACATCGGTCTTTACAAGATTCTTCATCTCGTAGCCGGCACAGCCTGACAGTAGGTGAACCAGTAACAGGGCATATACGAGTAGTAAGCGCATGCGGCGATTCTAGCGTGCAAATCCTATAGCGGGCAAAGTTATGACGCTGTTCGCGTTCCAGCAGGTGGAATGACCCTCAGAGGTCAAAAGTTGCTACTATCTTCGAATAACAGAGCAATTTTCGGGCGTCGCACAGAATGCTAAGAATAACAGGTCTGTCACTGCTGCTGGGGTTAGCTCTGCTCGTCACTGGACTGGCCATGCTGAGCCCCTCTTCTACAGCGACCGGCAAAAACACAATGCGCATGATTCCAGAGCAGGCTATGGGCTTGTTGAAGGGTTCCAATGCCTTTGTGAAAAATGGAACCCTGCACCTGCCTGCGCCTGAGAATGGTGTTGTACACGTCCCTTTTACTTTTCCGAGCGCGATCCAGGCCATAGATTACCCCTTCGTGCATCTGTCGATTATCGAACCACGCGCAGACCATGAGATCTTTCTCACCTGGAAGCGCACAGATACGGCGTCCGCCGAGCATCGCTACAAAATCGAAAGCCTTGATCGAGATTCGCTGTGGCTTAGCAGCAGGGAACTGCCGGGCTGGACAGGGGGCATATCTGCTGTTGGCCTGCGCTTCACTGCCATGCATGACGTCGATACTTATGCAGTGCGAGATCTTTCACTGCATTCTTCCAACCTAGAGAGCTGGCTCCAGGCGCTGTATGACGATTGGCTGGCGTACGAGACATGGGACCAATCATCGATAAACAGCTACACGGGAGTGACACAGGCAAGTTCATTCTACCGGACTCCCATTAACGCAGCGCTGCTGCTGTTCAGCCTGCTCGCCTATGTTGCACTTGTATTGATGAGCCGCGGGAAGACCCGCTTCAACTGGTATCCCGTGGGACTGCTATTTATGTCCTGCTGGTTGCTAATGGACCTAGGTTGGCAGCACCGCCTGTTGTCTCAACTTGCTGACACCAGACACCAGTTTTCAGGTCTGTCCAGCTACGAGAAGCTGCAGCGCGGCCCCGACGCCGAGTTAGTCGATTTTGTGGAACAGGCGAAACAGCTGATGACCCCTGACACTCGCGTGTTTGTAGCGTCCCAGGAAAACTACAAAGGCTTACGCGTCGCCTACTTTCTCTATCCGCACAATGCCTACTGGAACGGGCAGGCGCGTCTACCGCCGCGTGTTTATTATAGGAGCGGCGACTTGATTGCTGCGGTGGATGCCCCCCACATCAAATACCGGCGCGCCGACTCGAAGCTCATCTTTCCGGGCACCCGGCCCATATCAGTTGATGTTGTGACGCAGCATAGCGCTGGCACTTGGTACAGGGTGAAATAGGTGGATGCCGTGATGATCACCGTAGCGCTGCTACTGCCCGTCCTGCTGGGTGGGTTGTGGATGCACCTCATCGTGCCAGCGGGGACTGTGGCACGAGCGGCCCTGGTGTGGGGCTCAGGCACACTGCTGGGGCTGCTG
>JBLFXU010000071.1:0-10474 GCA_047609575.1 Bacteroidia bacterium
GGCTGAAGAACTAACGGGAACAGGGGTTTCCATTACCGCGCTGTGTCCAGGCATTACCGCTACCAATATGCTGGAGAATGCCCAGCAAAAAAGTGGCGGACTCAAAATTCCTGCCTTTGTGGTGGGTGACGTTGAAGACGTTGCTGCGCAGGGCTATCGCGCCTGCCTTAAGGGTGATGCCATTTGTGTACCCGGAGCTGTGAATCTAGCCGCGACCTTAACGGGAAGAGCGACACCGAAGTGGCTGCTGCGTCGTATCTCCGGTGTAATGGGCCGATATACCTTAAAATAGAAAAATGGCGATCACACCCGTTTTATGGCCACTCAAGCACCAAAGATGAATGCGTCCCGAATGGCACTGCTTTAAGCTAAAAATTGGCACTGAGGGGTTTGAGTGTCTGTGGCGAGGCGAATCAGGAGAGCCGGCTCCGCTTTATGGGGCACGGATTCCCGGCGTGTCCCAACGGGACATAGACGCTCAAACACCGTAATTTCCGCTTAAAGCAGTGCCATTCAATGCGTCCCCATATTTTTACCTATTGTGCGATATTACAATCGCCAGCGACCGTTAGAAACTGAGAGAGCGCAGAATGAGCAAAGACCAGATCGCACTGATTACTGGAGCATCGGCAGGGCTAGGGGCGGAGTTTGCGCGCCAGCTGGCCGCGCAGGGATACAACCTCTTACTTGTTGCGCGGCGCCGCGAAAAACTGGAGGAACTGGCGGCCCAATTGGAAGCTAAACATGCTATCAAGTGCCATTTCGCGACTGCCGACCTCGCAGACCCCACGGCGCCCGCAGCACTCTATGCCACCGCCAGGTCGATGGGCTTGCAGGTCGACTATCTGGTAAACAATGCCGGCATTGCGGGGCCGGATCTACTGGAGGATCGCGATTGGCCAGAGCAAGCACACTTCTACCAGTTGATGATGACCTCCGTCGCACACCTGTGTCACCTGTTCATTCCCGGCATGCGTGAGCGTGGCTTCGGCCGGGTGATCAATGTAGCGTCTGTCGCGGGGCGCATCCCGCGCGCTGATGGCTGTAATTATGCACCCAGCAAGGCCTATATTATCGCGCTCTCGGAAGCCCTGGATGCCACACTAAAGGGCACCGACATTAATGTCAGCGCACTGTGTCCGGGCTTTACGCATACCGATTTTCACGAGTCGGCAGGGATGCTGGAGATGAAAAACAAGTTGCCCAAATGGATGTGGTACCCAGCTTCTACGGTGGTGGCCGATGGCATAAAGGCAGTAGAGAAAGGCAAGCCTATTCGAATTTCCGGCCGCCTCTATCGCTGGATCGACCCGCTCTTTCAATCGGTGCTAACGCGGCGGCTGTTTCGGGCACCCGGGCGGTAGGTGGTTAGGCAACTCTATTGGCATCAATCCCGCCTATCGCGATCTTGCATCATCGGCAGCGGTAGAGGCACTTCCCATCGACGGCTGAACCGATGCATAGCGAACTAGTATTTTTTGGGTTTCGACTCGATTGCAGTTACCAGCAATTCGCAGACGCCATCAGAAATAGTATGGCGGGTAAAATGAATAAGGGACCCGAAAGACCTTTCACCACTTAGTATACGGTGGACAGCACCCTTGGTTTATGGTCTACCGCTCAGTTTTTGCAGCAGTCGCTAGTTTTCAGCGCAACCTCTGAACTATACTCAGCCGACCTCACAATGGCAGGGGCGGCAGCGCCAGTTGAATACGAATCCTAATAGCGAAGACCTCATAGGAACTGTCTCCACTGCTGAACGACCCCTGCGGTTCTGCATGGTCACCACGTTTTACCCGCCGTATAACTTTGGCGGCGACGGCATTTTCGTACAACGTTTGACCCATGCCTTGGCCGAGCGTGGTCATAAGGTCACTGTGGTGCACTGCGCAGATGCCTACCAGTTTTTAGGCAACAGTAAGTCACCTCCCGATGTAGAGCATCCACCCAATGTAGAAGTTCACACCTTGCACAGCGGCACAGGCATGGTGTCGCCTCTTGTAACCCACCAACTTGGCGTTCCAGGCCTGAAAAGCGCAGCACTACGACGTATTCTGGAAGGCTCAGATTTTGACGTCATACATTTTCACAATGTGTCCTTGATAGGAGGCCATGGAGTACTAGCCTATGGCAAGGGCATCAAACTCTATACTGCACATGAATACTGGCTGGTCTGCCCCCTCTCCACACTGTGGCAGTTTCAATCCAAGCCCTGCACGAAGAAGCGCTGTGTCAGCTGTACCCTGAACGCGGGCAAACCTCCGCAATGGTGGCGGTACACGGGGAATCTGGCACGCAATCTGGCGCATGTCGATGCACTGATCGCACCAAGCCGCTTCGCCATCGAGAAGCATCGGGAGATGGGACTGGATGCAGATTTTGTTCACTTACCCAACTTCCTGCCGCTGGCAAAACCTACACCAGACGCTAATACAGCAGGTCACGTACAGTCACGCCCGTTTTTCCTCATTGCGGGAAGACTGGAGAAAAGCAAAGGTGTGCAGCAGGCCATTGAGGTCTTCAAGCAGTTCGATGCTGCGGACTTACTGATCGTCGGCACCGGTCAGTACGAACAGGAACTACGCGATATGGCGCGCGGTGCCGACCATATCCGCTTCGAGGGGCATGTCAGCTATAAAGCGTTGTCCTCCCTGTACAAACAAGCTGTCGCGACCATCGTCCCGTCAATCTGGTACGAACCCTTTGGCCTGATCGTCATTGAATCCTTCGCGCAATCCACGCCTGTGCTGGTCAACAATGCCGGTGCTCCACCGGAACTGGTCAGGGACAGCGGTGGCGGCCTAGTATTTAACAATGCCGAGGAATTACGCGCAGCACTGGAGCAATTGCTCAGTGATCCGGCAATGCGCAACGATCTAGGTGAGCGAGGACTAGCCGCCTATCTGGCAAAGTGGACCGAAGAGCAACATCTTGAACAATATTTCCAACTTATTCAGTCACGAATGCACTCTAACGCGCAGGATAGTTCTTGAGCGTCACCGGCAATGTCACCGCTGCTGGCGCTAGCAGTGGCCGCTGGTTCTACATGCTGTTCGGTATCGGCATTGGCGTCCTTTTTCTCTACCTGACGATACGCAATGTTGATCTGGGCGAGGCAATGGCCACCATCGCCGCTGTCGATCCGATCTGGGTACTGCCGGTAGCTATCGTTTATCTGCTCAACCTGGCGCTGCGCTGCAGGCGCTGGCAACTACTGTTTCCAGACAATGACCGCCCCTCACTGCGTTACGCCACAGACGCCTATATGATCGGCCGGCTGGCGAACAACTTTATGCCCGGCAAGCTGGGGGAAATCATACGGGCCGCAGTGCTGGGACGTTTCCTTCCCGAAGTCGGCATTACCGGCGCCTTGGCAACAGTGGTCGTGGAAAAAATACTGGATGCACTTATCATCATTGCATTGCTGGGACTGGCACTGCTGGTTGCACCCGTGCCGGAATGGGTCGGTCGGACGGGCCTGGTCATGATTATTGTCTTTCCCAGCGCCCTCGTTGCGCTGGTTTTTCTGGACCGAGCTCAACATCGCTTCAAGACCGGCAAAGAGCCAGCCAAAGGAGCACTCTTACGCAGCCGATTAGCGCATTCAGTGCGCGGCGCTTTGCACCGTTTCTCAACCGGTCTCTATGCGATTCGCACTGCGCAACACTTCACAATGGTGAGTGCCATGACCCTAAGTATCTGGGTGCTGGAGGCGATAGTGCTGTATATCTGTTTTCAGGCGTTTGAACTATCAGCGCCTCCGGCAGCGGCACTCGTGACACTGGTCTTCCTGTGCGCTGGCTCGATGCTGCCTTCCGCACCGGGTTTCATTGGCAGCTACCAGCTGTTTATTGTGTCTGCCCTGCAGCTCTACAACATACCCGAGACCAGCGCGTTCGCTATGGCGGTATTTATTAATGTCTTCATCATTGTCCTCACCACCGCGTTAGGCATGATGGCCATAATGATGGATGGCGGGATGATAAATCTGCGTCAACTAATGGCCACAGCGCGCAGTAGTTCCTGACCCGGCTGGCACTTCCTTAAGGTCTGTAGTGCGGGCACCGATTACGGTGCTCGTCCAAACCGACGCTGTCGCACACGGAGTAAGGATGCGTTACAGAAAGCCCAGACTGAACTAGACTCGGTCTGCCATTGCCTGCAGATTAGGCACCAACGCCCTGGAATCGCCATTTCATGCAAACTACCAAGCGCTTCATCCTACTCATTCTATCCACGGCTGTACTCGCTTCCTGTAGCGATGGGCGCGACCAAGTGCCAACGACGATCGATGTCACGATTGCCAATTTGAATGTGCTGCACGGCTTCGACTGCGACCCACCCCTCCCTGGAGACGGTGACCAATGCCGGGTAAGAGAACGCATTGCTCTGTTGGTTGATCTGCTGATAGAGCGCGGCTGTCCTGATATCGTGACCCTGCAAGAGGTCGTCAACAAGGAATTTGTCCAGCGCTCGCCAACGGAGGCCGCCGGTCCGCTCGATTCTATCGTCGACCTACTGGAGCAAGGACTCCCTGAGCTGACCCTGGCCTGCGGCTTCACCTATAACCTGCTCTATCAGCCCTTTCTGCCCTCAGGGGTGGCGGAAACCGACGAAGAACTGATCCTCAGCCGCTACCCGATACTACACAGCGAAGTGCAGCCCCTGCACAGTGCGCTATACGATATTCCCAACGCGTTTCTCATCTTCGCTCGCCACGTGCTTTATACGCGTATCGCGCACCCTGTCGGTGAAATAGACATCTACACCACACACCTGTCTTCGGGTTCGGACTCTGCCACCAATTCATGTGACTCGTTCCGCGAACTGATACCCGGCACAGGCGTGGGCCCACGGGTCGATTGCCCCATGGAATGCGACACCCAAGACACAGTCCGAGCCTGCCAGTCCGAACAATTGGCACTGTACGTTGAAAGAACCCGCGGCAACGGCAACCTCGCCTTGATCAGCGGCGACTTCAATGCGCTGCCGGGCAGCTCGGAGTACCGATCCATGACCAACCGCGGTTGGCTGGACAGTCACCTCGCCGCCGGTCAGGGACAATGTGATGCAGTCTCTGGCAGTAACTGCACTTCTGGGCGCGGCAGTAGCTCCGACAATCTTGAGAATCCAGCTTTGAACACTACCCGGCGAATTGATTATATCTTTGTCGCCTCTGCTCCGGGGGGAAATACACCCGGCGAAGAGCGCTGCCGCGTTGATGATGCGGGGCTCTTTGCCGGTGAGCCAAACCCCTTTGCCGATAGATGCGGGCCACCCCCCGCTGCCATGTGCTGGGTGTCGGACCACAGTGGCAACTATGCCCGGATCAGCTGCGAGCGCTGATCTGCAGGCTACTTTCTCACGGCACTTGCTCCGGCACGTTCTCCGGCACTGCAGGCCCGCTTACTATCAGCACGGCTCCGCAAGTACGCTGTATGCGCCTTCAAGGAGCAAGGCTATCGGGTGAAAGTACTGACCCGCAGCAAGGAGCGTCGGCTTGAACCTGGCACATTTACTGCACCAGTGCTGACCGAGGCAGATATGGACAAGGTCTTCGTTGGCGAACTCAGCAAACCTGACACTCTCACCGGTCTCATGCACGACGTTGACTGGGTTTTCTCCTGCGTTGGCATTTCCCGCCAAAGAGACGGACTCACGTTTGAACAATTGGACTAACAGTGCAATCACAACCTGATCGATTTGAGTGCCAACACCAACGTACAGCGCTTCATCTACGTCTCAATGTAAGGCGCAAGTAACATTGGCCATCTGGCCATTACACAGGCGCATGAAAAAGTTGTCGCAGACCTACAAAGTTCTGGGCTCGAGTACAGAATTGTCAGGCCCTGCGGTTACTTTTCCGACATGGGTGTGCTGTACGAAATGGCTCGCAAAGGACGTGCGTATCTTGTCGGTGCAGGCACCAACCTGATGAACCCGATCCATGGCCAGGACCTCGCCGAGGTGTGCGTGGTAACAGCTCAGGGCGATGAAGTGGAAGCTGGTGGCCCCGACATTCTGACCCAACGTGAGGCAGCGGAGCTGGCCTTTGACGTGGCAGGGAATCCACCCAAGGTTTCGGTCATTCCAATGTGGCTGGCAAGAGGACTGGTGCGATTCATCGCATTGCTGTCAAAGCAGCTTGGCGATCTCGCAGAATTCATCGTAACAGCCGGAAAAATCGTCGGGGTCGACCCCAAGCGTGGCACGACCACCCTCAAAAGTTACTTTGAGATGCTGCACGAAGAAACTGAGGCAAACGCCTGAACCGATTTCGCTGATCGCCGCTAGCCTCGGCTGTTATAGACAGGCAGCGGCTCAATCTCAGCAAAATGCGCATCCAGTTCGTCCAGGCTGATCGGCTGTGTCTGCTGCAGGATGTGCTGCTCAGCAGGTGATTGCCATAGAGCTGCTTTTGCGCCATTGAAGGTCAGGCATTGCCCGTTATAGTCATTGGCGGCAGCACTGGCCAGCCACACCAGGCCGTTGGCCACGTCTGCAGGCTCTCCGAAACCCAATTCTACGCCAGACTTTCCCGCCTGGTCTATCAGTGCCTGGGTCATATCGGTGCGTGCCACTGGCCACATTGCGTTACAGCGTATCCCGTACTTTTGTAGCTCCTTCACCGCTGTGTACATCATGCCCATCAGCCCGGCCTTGGCTGCAGCATAGTTGGTCTGGCCGAAATTTCCGACCAGGCCAGACGCGGAGGTAATCTGGATGATATGTCCCCCGCCCTGCTCTTTCATCACCCTGGCGGCCTCGCGGGTGCACAGAAAGGGGCCGCGCAGATCCACCGCAATCACCTCATCAAAATCCTCATCCGTCATTTTCAGCAAGGTACGGTCGCGCACAATGCCCGCATTATTCACCATCACGTCAATGCCACCAAATTGTGTAACGCAGGTTTCTACCAGTTCGCGACAAACCGCCGAATCAGCCACAGAGCCAGCAACACTGCAGACTGGCGCTCCAAGTGCGTGTATCTCTTTCGCAACGCCCGCCAGCGCCTCTGCATTGGTGCCGTTAAGCACCACAGATGCGCCCTGCGCCGCACAGGCCAATGCAAACTCCCTACCTAGGCTACGAGAAGAGCCAGTAATAACCATGCGTTGTCCGTTCAATCTGCCCATCTCAAGCTTCCTGTCACTGTGTTTTTTGGGTGGTACAAAGACGCTGTACTAGCAGCTGTATTGCAAGCTGTACTATGCCATGCAGGTTTCTGATCACCAATACTTGGCACCTGTTTGTACAACTAGTTTCCATAGCGTGCTTGTCAGCGCCGCTAGAACTGCTATAGATAGAGAGATAATAATTAAGGTGCTACGAGTGGACTGCCTGAATTGGTGAGCTCGACCCAGAAACTGTCACCGAGTCAATGCCTGCCCTTGCACCATAGCGTCCCCCTTGGGACAACCGACAAGGTGACTCAATGAACCGATCTTCCGCAGCGATCATGAGCCTGCTCCTGGCCACTACGGCACACCTGGCAACTACCGCACAGTATGCCCTGGCACAAACCAAGTCCTCCCCAACGGGCGCTCTTGAAGAGATCATAGTTACGGCGAATCGCCGTGAGCAGAACCTACAGGAAGTGGCCATATCAGTTGCGGCCTTCACTGAGCAGTTTTTTAGAGACACCGGCACGGCCAACCTGCAACAGCTAGAACAGTACACCCCCAGCCTGAAAATCGCCCCGGTACAGGACAGCCGCTCAACGTCTATTCGTATACGCGGTATTGGCTCAATCGGCAGTAATGCGGGCATTGATCCCAGCGTCGGACTTTTTATCGATGGCATTTATCAAGGCCGCGCGGGAATGAGTATCGCGGACTTTATTGATATCCAGCGGGTTGAAGTGCTGCGCGGGCCGCAGGGCACTTTGTACGGCAAGAACACTGCAGCGGGCGCGCTGAATATTATCTCCAAGCCGCCTTCGGAGGTTTTCGAGGCAGAACTGCAGTCGGTTGTTGGCAACTACGATGCCCTGGAATTTCGCGGCATGGTCAATCTACCGCTGGGCGACAGCGGCAACGCGGTGCGAGTATCTGCCTACAATGTGGATCGCGAAGGTTTTGATGACAATAAAACTCTGAATGAGGACATGAACAACGCTGACCGCTGGGGCACCAAGGCGCGCGCGCTGTTCACGCTGGGAGATTTTGGCGAAGTGGTTGTGACGGCGGATTACGCCGAAGAGAACAGTGATTGTTGTGCGCCCGATATCATCGACTATGAAGGCGACGGCTTTCCCCTGGGCATTCCCTTTTCTCTGCTGTCAGAGTCAACGGGCATGCCACTGCCAGAGGCCGACCCCTTTGATCGTGATCTGTACTTCGACCAGCCGTGGACCAACGAGGTCAGCGTGGGTGGTCTGGCGGCAGAGTGGAACGGCGAGCTCGCCAACGAAACCGGTTTGACCTGGCTAAATGCCTGGCGCACCTATGACAACGACAGTCGCTTTGACGGCGATTTTTCTCCTTTCGCGGTCGTTAGCGGTGCGGCCAAAGTCAATCTCGATCAATACTCCAGCGAATTTCGCATCACATCCCCCGAGGGTGAGACCTTCGACTATGTTGCCGGCCTTTACTACTTCTATTCCAAGATGGATACCGAAGGGGAAACCGGCATGCTACCGCTGGCGGGGCAGTTGTTCGGAGGCGGGGCCATTTTTCCAGATGGCTCGGTAAACTTCGATAACAACACACATGAAACCACCAGCTTCGCCGCTTTTGGACAAATGAACTGGAATATCAGCGAAAAATGGCGTGCCACTCTCGGCGCGCGCCTGACCCATGAAGAAAAAAACCGTGATGGACTGCAAGTAACGGTTCCCGATACAGTCATCGACGCGCCACCTATCGCAGGACCAGACCTGGCCTCTGACGACACCCGATCAGAGCAGGATATCTCGCCCTCTGTAAGCGTGAGCTACTTTATCCGCGAAGACTTAATGGCGTATGCCAGTATTAGCCAGGGCTTCAAGTCCGGTGGTTTCAACCAGTTGCGCACCGCCGCAGCTGTGTCGGCTGAGTTCGATGACGAGCGATCACGTAATTACGAGTTGGGCTGGAAAGGTAGCTGGCTGGATCGTCGATTGCAGATCAACGGTACCGTGTTTTTCGTTGAGTATGACGACTTTCAGGCCCAGGGTTTTGACGGCGCCAACATTACAGTGCGCAACGCAGGTTCTCTGGAAAGCAAAGGCGTGGAGTTGGACGTTATCTACGTGGCGAGCGCGAATCTAACACTGGGCGGCGCGCTGGGTTACAACGAAGCCGAGTACTCAGATTTTGAAACAGGGGAGTGCACAATTGCCCAGTTGTTTGCCGTAACAGGAGGCAGCCCCTTTGTGGCACCAGACTGTGTGCAGGACTTGTCGGGAGAGGTATTGGACAACGCCCCGGAGTGGACCGTCAGCACCTATGTTCACTACGAGAATATT
This sequence comes from Bacteroidia bacterium, assembly GCA_047609575.1. GTDB lineage: Bacteria > Pseudomonadota > Gammaproteobacteria > Pseudomonadales > Halieaceae > Marimicrobium. Next base: position 9,449 of record JBLFXU010000071.1, read on the forward strand.
GTGAACGCGTCGATCGGTTGGTTCGCTCGAGTAGAATACAACTACACCGACGAGTTCTACATGGCACAAGATCTCGATGAAAACTTGCTCAATGATGAGACACATCTGGTCAACGCCAGAGTCGGTATATTTGGTGAAGACCGCCGCTGGGAGATCACGGCCTGGGGCCGCAATCTGCTCGATGAAGAATACTATATCATCGGTTTTGACGTGCCTATACTCAGCGGCTTCACGGCCATCAATGCGCCACCATTAACCTACGGGCTCACGCTCAACTACCGCTGGGACTAGGATCGCTAAAACCCCACGCGTTTAGTGAAGCCACCATCGACCACAACATTCTCGCCGTTGATCCAGCTGGCGCTGGGACTGGCAACAAATACCGCGACGTTGGCCACTTCCTCTGCGCTACCCATGCGCTGCATTGGATGGGCGAGCCGATCTCGCTCATACAGGTCGAAGTAGTTTTCTTTTATATTTGCCCACGGGCCGCCATCGAAATAGATGGGGCCAGGCGATACGCTGTTGGAGCGAATACCCTTATCACCCCAGTTCTGCGCCAACTGCGCGGAATGGTTCACGGTGGCCGCTTTTATCGCGCCGTAGCTGGGACACACTGACATGTCGTGGTGTTCAAATGCCGTCACGGTCGCGATCTGTAAGATACTCGCAGCATCTGACGCTTCAAGGTAAGGTAATGCGGCATCTGCCATCACCACCGCGCTCATCAGATCGACCTCGAAGCTGTTTCTCCAGGCGTCCTCGTTCCACTCAATACTGGCCGATGCGCTGGTATTGCTGACAACGATATCGATGCCACCCATCTTCTGTGCGGCCTGTTCGACCCAGTCTCGCAGCCCGGCGTGATCAGCTGCATCAACAGACCAGCCGTACACCGTTCCGATGTCCTGTAGAGATGCGACTGCCGCGTTAACGCCATCAGCACCGCGGGCGAAGAAAGCCACCTGAGCACCCTCCTCCAGGAATCTACGGGCGATTGCCAGGCCAATACCGCGGCTGCCGCCA
>JBLFXU010000072.1:0-10458 GCA_047609575.1 Bacteroidia bacterium
AAATGATTTCCCTAAACGATTTTGCGCTGATGGTCGCCGCCATAGCAGGCAAGCGAATTGGCCTTCGCCATACTCCAGGGCCAGAGGGCGTGCGTGGCAGAAACTCTGACAACCGCTTCGTTGACGAAGTACTGGGCTGGAAGCCCAGCCAACCATTGGTTGTGGGTGTCGAAAAAACGTATGCGTGGATTTCCCAGCAAGTCAATTAGCACGCACTTTAGAACCGCGACAGCCGCTCCCGACTCATAGGCGACAGCTCAAGTGCGATTCGCACCAACCAAATCTATAGACCCAGCACGTTCGCTACCCGCCAACACAAAGCCGAATACTGAGATGTTACGTCCCAGCCGACCCACGCTGAAACAACCGCACCAGCCACTGAGGATGTGCCGCTGACAGCGCCATGGACGCGGTAATATGTATGTAAGACCACAGGTAGAACTGACTAAGCACAATCGTCATGGTGGAAGAGAACTGCATTGCAGTAATAACTGCCAAGGCCCCAAAGTACAGAAGTACAAAGCCAGCTGCAGCAGGCAGATCGATATCTACCTGCCAGCTACCCTCACAGCCCATCACAAATGGCAGCGTAAGGGTAAGGCTTCGAATAACAGCAGATTTGAAACTAGCGGTGAACCCGGTCATGACTTTCCCCAAAGTGAGCGAATTCTATTTACTTGAAATAGCAGACCAGTAAGGCCTACCGTCATTAGGAGTCGAAGATCGGCCAGACAGCGCGGGCTTTCTGACCCAGACTCTACGGCAGGTTGCAGACAACGCGCGAAGTCTCATTTACCCACAATTTCCATAGCCAGCGCAGAGATACAGCTGCGGGCACTTCTGGCTGTAGCAAGCCTATGCTTACCAACTTTCCGCGGGCACCCCAGGTACGATAGCCTGTATACTCTTTCGTCAGGCTCCCGGGGCTCAGCTGCAGCAAGCATCCGGCTTCGAACCAGCTGGCTTCCTACAGTCTCGACACTCTCCGGGCACGCCACCCAGAAATGACATTGCAACCGCATCCATTGGGCTACCATTAATGAAAATAGTTGAGATCACAAAGGAGCCGGTTGAGCTCTACAAAATCCTGAAGTTCGAAGGACTGGTTACCACCGGAGGTGAAGCAAAGTTGCTCATTGGGGACGGTCAGGTAATGGTGAACGGTGAAATCGAGACGCGCAAGCGCCGCAAGATGCTCAATGGCGATGTTATCGATTTTCGGGGTGATCAGCTGCAAGTGCAATTAGTGTGATTTCGCGGAGAAAGGTGCAGTTAGGCATGTCTCTGCACTAATTAGGCGCTGGCTCCAAGGGTGCCCCAACTGTTCTCCACTTTCGGATCTGCCTTTACCACCTGGCTATACCGACTGGTTATTAACTGCGCCCGTGACCTGCACAAACGTCAGCGGCGCAAACCTGGGAAAACCCACCGGAAGAGTCCACGCCAGGCAACGCGGAGCCCGCCGTCATGCTGGACCAGGTACTCGCACTGGTAGCGAAGATGGGCGCAGGATTTCGCGAGACACTGGTGCTGGTTATCGGGGAGGGGCTGACCCATGCGGAGGCCGCATCGATACTGGCCGTAAAGGAATCTACCGTGTCCTGGCGCCTACATCGATACGCTGGGCGAAGCACAGAAGGTATTGGTGCACGACGCCACCTCTACCTTATTCCCCATCGCCGGAGACGTCAAAATTCAGGTCGAATTCAATAACGCGACTGTCAGTGAGTATCGCCTGTTGGGTTACGAGACTCGAATTCTCGCCGAGGAAGACTGCAATAACGACGCGGTGGACGCAGGCGATATCGGCGCAGGACACAGCGTCACTGCCCTGTACGAGATCACGCCTACCGGCAGTGACAGTGGACTGTTGGCCAATACGCGGTATGCTGATCCAGTAGTCCGGAATGGCAAGGCCGACGAATACGGCTTTGTTAAATTGCGCTACAAGCTTCCCGGTGAGAAAGACTCGCGGCTAATCAGTCAGCCTATCCTGATTGCTGTAAGCGGCGATAGAAATGTTCTGCGCGAAGCAAGATTCGCAAGCGCCGTCGCAGGATTCGCGCAACTGCTGGAGGGTGGCAAGTACACGGGAAGCTGGGGGTATCAGGATGCGCTGCAACTGGTGTTGGATAACCGTGGTGAGGATCCTTATGGCTATCGTTCAGAGCTGGCCCAGCTCATTCGGAAGGCGGAAATAGCAGACGCAATGTAGGTCGCCCGCACCAAGGCAAACTGCCTCCAACACACGGGAGGGTTCTGGAAAATGAATCTTCCCGAAATGACAAAAGTGATGGTGTTTGAAGAGGACACCACTTAGCTAAACTTTGAAACTGTATTTTCCCTGAGAATCCAATACTATTTAGTCTGGATTTTTCCAGGCGGAGCAGAGCTTCGAAGCGTATAGAAATCTAGCTGTCAGGTCATGGCAGGCTGATCGCCATTGTATTTTTTAAGGCTGGGAAAAAAGTATGTCAAGCGTAAACGTTGTCGGAATACCGCTAATCATTGAAGCCTCACTGAATGGGGCAGCCAACAAGGAACTTAACCCTGCCGTTCCTTACAGCGATGAAGAGATCGTTGCCGACGCAGTCTCCTGCATGGAGGCCGGCGCAGCATTGATTCACAACCACACGGACGAGGCAATATTCGGCGGCAGTGGCGAGCTCGACGTGGAGCGCTATGCAAAACCATGGCGTGAACTACTCTCCATCAGGCCAGACGCGATACTTACACCCACCATGCCAGTAGGTCAGGAAGGCGTACCGGTGGAGACTCGCTATCGTCACGTTGAGCAGATGGCGGAGGAGGGACTGCTGGCGCAGGGCCTGTGCGACCCGGGTACGTTCAACTTATCAATACTGGACGAAGACGGTCTGTTTGCCGCGAGTACCTACCTCTACCGGAACGATATGCAGGACTCCCGCTACTACGTCGAAGCCTGTCGGCGCCTCAATATAGGTCTCAGTATTTCCATTTTTGAGCCCGGCTTCCTGAAATTCATTCTGGCGTACTACCGGGCCGGGAAATTACCCCAAGGCGGAATGCTGAAATTCTACTTCGCTTCAGACGACCTCCCATTCGGTCTGCCGCCCACCGTTGCGAGTCTCGAGGCCTATTTGGGAATGATGGGCGATTGCGACCTGCCCTGGCTGGTTTCCAGCTTTGGCGATGATTGCGTAGGATGCGGTCTTGCAGAGGAGGCGATAAAGCGCGGGGGTCATGTGCAGGTGGGGCTGGAGCCTTACAGCGGTGATCGCTGCCCTACCAACGTCGAATTAGTGCAGGAGGTAGTTGCACTAGCACAGCACTATGAGCGCCCTGCCGCTAGCCCCGCCCAGGCTGCTCAGATACTGCAATTGCCAACATTCCCGGTCCCTTTTTGCCCCACTGCGTGACAGGAGTATATCTCCGCTGAACGATAGGCGTAGGCCAATAGCATGCCCAACCCCCGCGACTCCAACATCTAGCCCTACAATAATAGCCGGGGCAAACGACTGAAGATAGCCAGCCCAGGTGCCCCCTATAGTTCGTATATATCGAGCTATAGGTAAAAATAACTCGAATTGTCGGAATAGTGTGATTCTATATTCTACCCCCCTAATACTTGCGGGGCCCGCACATGCCGACAATTTACCCTATCCACCTCCTGCTCAATTACATCGATCGACTCACCATAGAAATGACATTCTCATGAACATTAGACTGGGCATTATTGGTGGCGGGCAGCTGGCGCTGTATTTATGTGCAGCGGCACAAAAACTGGGCATCGAAGTGACCATCATGACAGAGCCGGGTGATTCACCTGCACTGGCGCTCGCAGACAACGCCTACTGCGACGAGGTTGGTAGCGTAGCGAATCTGGAAAAGTTTCTTGCCGCCTGTGACGTAGTGACATTTGATAAAGAAGCTATCCCCGACCAAACCCTGGCTCACCTCGAAGATTCTGAGCAGCGCGGGCAAATCATGGTACACCCGCGGGCGAGCATCCTCAGCATGATTAAGGATAAGGGGCTGCAGAAAACCTGGCTGATCGAGCAAAACCTGCCAACTCTACCCTTCTGCATAATGTCGGAAAAACCGGTTGCGCTTGAACGACTTAGAGAGCAGTTCGGTGGTGCTCTGGTCCAAAAAGCTCGCCGTGGCGGTTACGACGGCCGCGGCGTGCAGATACTTAAACTCTCCAGCGAACAGCAAGACCTATGGCCTGTGCCTAGCATCATTGAACCTTACCTGCCTAATTGCCGGGAGATATCAGTTCTCACCGTGCGCGCTCAATCTGGTGAGCAGCAAACCTACCCGCCAGTAGAAATGGTATTTGATACACAAATCAATACTGTAGAATCAGTTGCCATTCCAGCTGCCATTACACCACAGCAAAGCGAGGAAGCTACTGCACTGGCCCGCAGGGCAGTGGACTCTCTTGCGGGTGTGGGTGTTTTTGCCATAGAGATGTTTATCACACCGGAAGGCGAGATCCTGATTAACGAAATTTCACCCCGCGTGCATAATTCCGGACACGTTACGATGGATGCCTGCAATGTGTCACAGTTTGAACATCACGTAAGGGCAGTGCTTGGTTTGCCGCTGCAAACAATCAATATCGTTAGTCCAGCCTCAATGCTGAATATCCTGTATCACCAGGATATTCAGGAGAGCTGCCCTGACCAGCCGACCACTGTACAATTGCCCGAACTTAATGCCATCGTGTATTGGTACGGCAAAACCCCAGGACAACCAGGCCGGAAAATGGGACATATAAATTCGACAGGTTCGAACGCAGGCGAAGCCCAGGTTCAGGCGCAGGCTGCACTGCGAGTGCAGATCCGCCGCAAAGGAGGACAAGCAGCATGAGTGCAGAGGTCGGAATCATAATGGGCAGTACGTCAGATCTACCGACAATGGAAGCGGCAGGTGATCTGCTGGACACTCTAGGCGTCGCCTACGAGATCGATATCGTCAGTGCGCACCGCACTCCAGACAAGCTACATGACTACGCGACCAGTGCAGAACAGCGCGGACTGAAAGTCATAATTGCCGGTGCTGGCGGCGCGGCGCACCTGCCAGGCATGGTAGCGGCACTGTGTGTCCTGCCTGTAGTCGGCGTACCCATCAGTGCGACACGTTTGGAGGGAATGGATTCACTGCTATCCATCGTGCAAATGCCCGCTGGCGTACCCGTAGCGACCGTGGCGATCGACAACGCTACGAATGCGGCCATACTCGCCGCCCAGATGATTGCCACGGGTGACATAGCGTTGCGAGAACGCATTCGCGCCTATAAAGATGGGCTACGTGACAAGGTTCTGAGTGCATCCGCCGACTTACGTAGCAGCTCAGCCACTTAATGTCTGTATTCCTCAGTAATCTGAGCTCTCCGCCACTGTTGTTTTTCTTTCTCGGTATCGCGGCCGTTGCCGTACGCTCCGATCTCAGAATTCCAGCACAGATCGCAAAATTCCTTTCCATTTACCTGCTATTTGCTATCGGCTTCAAGGGTGGCGTAGCGCTCTCTGAGTCCAATATTGATGTGGGCATCCTGCTGACTCTGCTCAGTGCGATGCTGCTCTCGGCCGCTATACCCCTCTACACCTTCGTGTTGCTGCGGCGCAGACTACCTATCGCTGATGCAGCTGCGGTCGCCGCCACCTATGGATCGGTAAGTGCTGTCACGTTCGTCACAGCGGCGGGCTATCTCGATATGCAAGGTATAGAGTGGGGTGGCTATCTGGTTGCGGCGATGGCACTGATGGAATCGCCCGCCATTATTGTTGGAATATTGCTGTACAACCAATATGGCGACCGCGTGGATGACTCGGTAAATAGCTTCTCCTGGAAGCAATTACTCAACGAGTCCCTCTTCAACAGCTCGGTGTTCCTCATCCTGGGCAGTATGCTAATCGGCTGGATTACCGGCGAGAGCGGCATGCAACAGGTGGAACCTCTTGTTAAGGATCTCTTTCTCGGGATGCTTTGTTTGTTCCTGCTGGATATGGGGATCGTAGCCGCCGGCCGGTTGCGCGACTACAGACAGTCGAAAGAAGGGCGCGCCAGCGGGCAGATATTTAGATTAATGCTGTTGTTTGGGATACTCATGCCCTTTATGAACGCACTGCTAGGCTTGGGGTTTGCGTGGCTATTGAACCTGCCTGAAGGCGACGCACTTCTGTTTGTCATCCTCGCTGCAAGTGCTTCGTATATTGCAGTTCCGGCTGCCATGCGCCTTGCGCTACCCGAGGCGAATCCCGCTTGCTACTTGACTATGTCGCTCGCGATAACCTTCCCCGTCAACTTGTTGATCGGTATTCCTACCTATCACGCACTCGTAAGGTGGCTGTTATGAAACCCTGCAAGCGTATTGAAATTGTCATAGAAACACCTCTTGTCCCGTCTCTCATAAAGCAATTGCGGGAGCTGGACGTGCCCGGCTACACCGTCATTCCCGAGGTTCAGGGTGCAGGCGACCGCGGTGTGAGGCGTGCCAATGAGCTATCGGGAGAGTCGAGTAACAGTGTTGTCCTGATTGCCTGCGATGATCAGGCAATTGTTGATGAAGTACTGGAGGGAGTAAGGGGGCTTATCCACAGAAGTGGGGGCATCTGCCTGGTATCGGATGCACTATGGTTGCGCCACTAGGCGCAGCCCAGGCGCGAACTCTGCGCCACAATCGCAGCTTAGTACGCGTGCGTAAAACCCGGATCATCGCCTTCACTAACACTTCCATCTTGAAACTCAGCCGGCGCCTTGCGCAATTTACGCAATTCAGCTCGCTCAATTCGCTGGTATTTACGCAGCGTTCGCTTGACGGTGTGTCTTGCTCGCCTCGCAGCGACGGACATCGCCACATAAAGATCCGAGTTAACCTTCTCTACGTGAACGACCAACCGTGATGCCAGTCGGATACGGATACGCGCCTTCTTGTCTTCTCCACCGCGGGGCCCATTAATGTCGCTGAGAAATACATCTACCCCGGTGACATAATCACTGGCATTGGCAAGACTGCGACTCACCTCTCTTCGCACATGGGCCTCAATCGCCGGCGTGATATCGAAATCCTGCGCTTGTAGTCGAATATCCATTTTGTCTCTCCTGTGTAACTACAGTTAAAGCCTACACCTGTAACGAATCGGAAACAGTCGCACTATTCGACAGTTGAATCAGGGTTTTTCGAAGCATTGCGCGGGGCAATCAATCGGGAATGACGAAGGCTAAGTACTGAGCAAGCGCATATTCCCGATCGCGAAGTTGCACTAAGCTTCACGCTTGATCATGGAGATTTGAGATGTCGAAACTGACAATCAGAAACTACGCTGCGCCCCAGTGGACTGCAGTGCTGGAGTCCAGGGCGCGGTTGGGGCTCGGTTCGATATCGGCAGAGAGCCGACGTGTGACTATCGAACTACAGCAGGTACCTCACAACAATGATGCCTTTACCTGCAGTTTGTCTTTCACGCTAATCAATGGCAACAAACAAACGCTGGCCAATACTCAACCCAAAGCTGTTGCGGCTATAGATGGCGTGATCGCCAGAGCACGCAGAACCATTGCCAGGCGAAGACTAATGCCTGCGGGCACAGTGACTGCAGTGGTCAGCCCGGCAGGAGCTGGTTCCGTGCCGTTTCGATGATGCTCAACACAGCCGGGTGCTTCAACTTGCGCTCAGGTGATATGGCGAAGTACTTCTCCTCCACGGGAATATTAGGTCCAATCCGTCGTGCGTGATACATCTGTTCCACCTCGTTGCTGATAGCGGCCGGAGAGGGAAAGATACCGTTCCCGGCTTCTCCAAAAGCCTTCATCAGCGCGCTATCTTCAAACTCTGCGACCAGCGTGGGCGACACGTTGTTCTGATCAAACCAATCATCCAGCCCGCGCCTGATGGGGTTGTCCATAGTCGGAAGCAATATCGGCGCGCCGTCGAGGCACATTGGAAAGTTCTTTTCATACCGCCGGGTAGTCCCCTTCCGGCCGAATAACGCAATCTCACTGGTGCCTAAAGCATGGCTGAAGGCCTTGACGGAAAGACCGGCGGGTATAGACCGGTCTGACAGCACCAGGTCCAGTTGGTGTACGGCAAGGTCGCCCAGCAAAGCCTCCAGACCTCCCTCCCTGCAAATCAGTCTCACAGGTATTTCCGAATCAAACACCGGTTGGAGCAACCGTGACGCGACCAGCTTGGGAATAGAGTTGACCACGCCTACCGAGAGCACAGCAGGAACGATGACACGGCCTGTTTTCACCCGTGAGGTAAGCTCGGACCCGAGCATGAAAATTTCGTCTGCATATTGATAAACCATGTGCCCGGTTTCAGTCATCGCCAGGCCTCGGCCAACGCGGTGAAACAGCGGTTCGCCTACCGACTCCTCTAACAGCTTCAGCTGGCCACTGATGGTCTGGGGGGTCAGATGCAGACTTTCGGTAGCCTTTGCTATGCTGCCCTCGCGGGCTACCGTCCAGAAGTACAATAAATGATTGTAGTTGAGGTGACGCATGACCTAGCGAGGGAGGCCATTGTTTGTGCGCCGCTCGCGATCGATGGGTATCGGCTGCAATGCACGGCGCTTAAGCAGAGAATCGTAGTACTTCAGTGCTATAGCCGCCATCAATACCGCCGCTATCAATGCTGTGCTAAGTGACAGGATAAACAATGTCATGCAATTTTCCTCATTAACTAGTGTACTAGAACCAAGGCCAGTTTCAGCTGAACCGGCGATAAGGAAAAGCCGATTTCATCTGATTTATAGTTCGTGATACCCGAACAGTTATACATCGATAAAAGCGCTGATTCCAGCAGAAAACTTCGAATAGACCGTAGCGTTGGGTGCACTAGGATTGCTGTTCTGCAAACAGGAAACCCTAGTCATGAAAGTTGTAGGCAACTCTTCTTATCCAGCGGCAACAGTAAACGCCACGGCAGATTCAACACTCGCGTCCTCCGAGGGCATCAAGGTGCTGCGGGACACCTATCGGCTACTTTCAGCAACCCTGTTGTTTTCAGCGGCTGTTGCGGGCGTGAGCGTCATGTTGCGCCTACCCGCCCCCGGCCTTCTACTCACCCTGGCGGGCTACTTCGGACTTCTCTTTGTTACCTTCCGGCTACGCAATAGTGCCTGGGGGTTGGTCAGTGTCTTCGCCCTTACCGGTTTTATGGGTTATACGCTGGGGCCGATGATCGGGCACTACCTGACGATGGCGAACGGACCGCAAATGGTGACGACGACGATGGGAATTACCGGCCTGACTTTCCTGGGACTGTCGTGGTATGCGCGTGGACCGAATGCCATCGATATGTCCAATTGGGGAACCTTTCTAATGGTGGGAATCCTCACCGCTTTCGGACTGGGCCTTGCCGCCGTGTTCTTCCAGATGTCAGCTCTGTCACTCGCAATATCGGGAGTATTCGTCCTGCTTATGTGTGGACTTATCCTCTATGAGACGCAGAACATCATCCGCGGTGGAGAGACCAACTACATTCTTGCCACCGTCACCCTATTTGTTTCTATCTACAATTTATTCGCCAGTTTGTTACACATCTTTGGTGCACTGGGCGCAGAAGACGGTTAGACGGTTAGACGGTTAGACGGTTAGACGGTTAGACGGTTAGACGGTTAGACGAGACCAGCTTAAGGGCGCACTGACCGCAAGCCCACTCCATAGATAGTACGGCTGAATCGAACAGTAGCTCAGTGACAGCCACATTGTTTCAGAACTTGAGCTCGATAGACTACACCCACTTCCCGGCAACACAGCAGAAGAGCAATACAGCATGAACACTGAAAAATCGACACTACCAAGCCAAGCCTCAAGCACGGCACAGCAATCGCTATTCTACCGCTTTGGTCAGTGGATACAGGATCCAATGGGGTCGGTTATTGCCGCTTCTGCAGCCACAATAGGGAGTTTCGGTTTGGTCATCTCTGGCATGTGGCTGATCAGTCTCGCCGTAAACTAGTCGAGGTTGTACTAGTGTGCGCTCCATCCATGGCGTCGCACGGCGTAGATCTTTCAGTAGACTTGTGCCGCCCCGATAGCAACCAACGTTAACTTTCTACTTTTATCTTCTGCACTACGATTCATGCTGCCGGCGCAATCGAAACCGGCACGGACTTGAACTGTGGAGTATGACTGCGCGGATCGCATACGCGTGTGGTCAAACAATTTGCCTCGGGGTAGTACGCGGCGATACAGCTGCGCGGCAGGTCAAATAGCTTGACGCTCAAGGCCTTCATCTCACCATTATCTGAACACACATCCACCTTGTCGCCTTCGGAAACGCCAAGTTCCAAAGCATCCGTCTGGTTCATCAACACAGTCCAGCGATTGCGTACCCCGCGATAACTGTCGTCTTCTTCATAGATAATGGAATTGAACTGGCCTTCACTGCGAATGCTGATCAATGTGAAATCATGTGACGACGGGGACACTCTAGCGGGCCATGAGGCCGCGAATCGCGCCTTA
>JBLFXU010000073.1:0-10400 GCA_047609575.1 Bacteroidia bacterium
GACAATCGTCAATCTGGTACTGAAAAGCTCGGGGAACTGACACCCCTCGCAGGCACTATTAAGACGGCATTCCCGATAGCCAAATGTACAGGCAAAAAATCACCAAGCTTATTATACCTATGGCCGCGATCGCATCCGCGTGGCCGTCTGCCTCACGTTCGTCCCTCATTTCATCCGACATAAAATTCTCCTGGGTTATTCGATAAATTCGCGCGCATTATACCAGTGCCAGCCGCAATCCCAAGCCCTATCGACACACCCGAATATGCCCCCCTCGATCCGGTGACCCTGGCTCTAAGCTTATGAAAGTCTTGGCTTTTTAAAGGGCGGCATTTTCTGGTAAAGTAACGCCTCTTTTTCTAACCCGGCCAAAGTTTTAGGCTCCGGTTTTAAGCCCCTGTTTTAAGCTCGGGATTTAAGCCCGGCTTGTAAACCCGCCCCCGGCGAAACGAAGCAGGACAGGAAGGGTAAATGTACGTCTACGACCATTACGATCAACAGATTATCGACGAGCGCGTAGCGCAATACCGGGACCAGACTGCCCGATATCTGGCCGGCAAGATCACCGATGATCAGTTTTTGCCGCTGCGCCTGCAAAACGGCTTGTATGTCCAAAGATTAGCGCCAATGCTACGCATTGCTGTCCCATACGGCATGATGAACACTGCGCAGTTACGCAAGCTGGCAGAAATATCACGCAAGTATGACAAGGGTTATGTACACATCAGTACCCGACAGAATGTACAGCTGAACTGGCCCAAAATCGAAGAAGTACCCGACATCCTGGCCGAACTGGCCTCGGTAGAGATGCACGCCATCCAGACCAGTGGAAACTGCATTCGCAATACAACCACCGATCAGTTTGCCGGCGTGGCCAGCGATGAAACCACAGACCCTAGGCCCTACTGCGAGATTATTCGACAGTGGTCTACCCTGCACCCTGAGTTTGCATTTCTCCCGCGTAAATTCAAAGTGGCCGTGTGTGGCACCGAACAGGACCGGGCTGCCATTCACGTGCATGATATAGGTATCGAACTGGTGCCGAATAAACAGGGCGAGATAGGACTTAAAATACTTGTAGGCGGAGGACTGGGGCGCACACCCGTCATTGGTTCTGTGGTCTGCGAGTGGCTAGAGAAAAAACACATGCTGACGTACCTGGAAGCTATCCTCCGGGTTTATAACCAGCACGGCAGGCGCGACAACAAGTACAAAGCACGTATCAAAATTCTCGTTCGGGCTATGGGTGTAGACAGCTTTAGAGAAGCCGTGGAACAGGAATGGCAAGCCATCAAGGACGGGCCCTCCACGCTCACCGATGAAGCCTTCGAAAACGCCTGTTCATTCTTCACTGAGCCTGACTACCAAAAAGTCGATCCAGACACTGCGGCCACAGAACTTGGCGCAGCCTGCTCAAATGACCCCATATTTGGTAATTGGGTCACACGTAACACTAGCGAGCACCGCATCTCGGGGTATCGCATTGTGACGATCTCGCTCAAAGCAACGGGCTTCCCCCCGGGCGACATCACCGCCGAGCAACTGGAGCTGGTAGCAGATCTTGCAGATCAATATGCTTTCGGTGAGTTGCGTTCGACCCACCAGCAAAACCTTGTGCTGGCAGACGTTCCGGTAGCGCAGCTGCGTGCGCTATGGCAAACCCTGCAGCGCCATGGACTGGCAACACCCAATATCGGTTATCTGACTGACATGATTTGCTGCCCGGGAGGCGATTACTGCTCCCTGGCAAACGCCAAATCCATCCCCGTAGCAGAATCCATTCAGTCACGTTTTGAAGACCTGGATTACTTGTATGATCTTGGACCGCTAGACCTCAATATCAGCGGCTGCATGAATGCCTGTGGTCACCATCACATTGGGCACATCGGTATTCTTGGCGTGGATAAAAAGGGACAAGAGTTTTACCAGGTGAGTCTGGGCGGCAGCCAGGACAAGCAAGCCTCTATCGGCAAGATTCTTGGACCTTCATTCAAACAGGAAGATGTGCCAGATGTCATCGACTTGGTACTTTCAACCTACGTATCGCTGCGCCAGGATGAAGAAAATTTTCTGGATACCTATCGCCGCGTAGGAATCGATCCCTTCAAGGAGCGTGTCTATGCCAAGGCTGATTAAGAATGGTGCCATCGTCGACGATCGCTGGCTCGCACCCGTTGCTGAGCCGGCCGAGGTCCAGCAGGATCACATCGCCACACTGCAGCAATGGCAAGCGCTAGAAAATAAAACAGGCACTGCCGTGCAGCTGGAGCCAGGTGACGATCTCTCTCCGCTTTTGCCTCACCTGGGTGACATAGAATTGATTAGCGTTAATTTCACAGCATTTACAGATGGCCGTGGCTTCTCCTACGCACGGGAGCTGCGCGAACGCGGTTACCAGGGAGAACTGCGTGCCTCAGGCAATTTCATGCGGGACCAAATGACCTACCTGCACCGGGTGGGAATTGATGCATTTCAGCCAGCGGACGACACGGCAATGGAAGATGCCCTAAACAGCCTGGATGATTTCAGCGAGCATTATCAGGCCAGCATTGATAAACCCGTGCCATTGTTCCGCAGACGCAACTAGACGGACTATCCAGACAGATTCTATAATCATCTCTGCCCGCTCTGGGCCCGAACCTGTGGTCACGTATGGACCTGAATAGCGTAACGTTTTCTTTTTTCCTGATTTTCAGTGGGGCGGCCCTGTTCGCGTCCATCGCCCTGTACACCCGCCAACCGCTTATCATTGCCTACATAGCACTGGGCGCGTGCATAGGACCCTATGGGCTCAGCCTGGTCACTGATCTGAATTTACTGTCAGATATCGGACATGTAGGTATTATTTTCCTGCTCTTCCTGCTTGGGCTGGATATGCAGCCTCAAGCCTTATGGGCAACACTACGAAAGTCGACTGTCGTTGCAGTTTCAAGCTCGATTCTATTTATCACTGTTGGCTTTGCAGTGCCCTTCGCGTTCGGATTCAGCCTCATCGACAGTCTGGTTGTCGGTGCCGCAATGATGTTCTCTTCCACTATTATCGGAATAAAACTGCTTCCAACCACCGTGTTACACCATCGTCATACAGGCGAATTGATGATCGGCCTCTTACTGCTACAGGACCTGCTGGCAATTGTTGTCCTGATGGTATTACTCAGTGCCACGGGAGGCCCCGAGAACGGCGTCGGAATGGGAATGGATCTGGCATTGTCGTTCCTCAGTTTACCGCTCTTGGTGGGCGGCGCATTGCTGCTGGTCCGCTATGTACTCCTGCCTCTAATTGCACGGTTTGACCGCTTTCATGAGTATATTTTTCTGCTGGCAATCGGCTGGTGCCTGGGCATTGCCGAAACCGCAGCGGCCCTCGGGCTGTCGGCTGAAATCGGTGCATTTATCGCAGGCATCACCATTGCAACCAGCCCAATTTCGCAATACATAGCTGTGAACCTGAAACCGCTGCGAGACTTCTTTCTCATTCTGTTTTTCTTCGCTGTGGGTGCCAGATTCAATTTGGCGGTGCTGGGCGACGTACTCTGGCCAGCGCTAGTGCTGTCCATACTGGTACTGGCGCTAAAACCCGTGGTCTATCGGTTCCTGCTTGGGGGGCTCAGTGAAAAACGCAGTCTGGCATGGGATCTGGGCTTTCGCCTTGGCCAGGCCAGCGAGTTTTCACTGCTGATAGCTTATGTCGCCATTGGCGGCGCGCTCATTTCCGAGCAGGCCTCCTTGCTGATACAAGCAACAACCATCATCACACTGCTGGTGTCGTCTTACATCGTGGTATTGAACTACCCTACCCCAATCGCCATTTCCGACGAACTACGCAGGGACTAAATCCAGGCATAAAAAGACCGGCCCTGAGGCCGGTCTTTGATGTCGCTCTAATTGTTCGAATTTAGAGCTTTGCTTCGAGCTCAGGCAATGCATCGAACAGATCCGCAACTAGACCATAGTCAGCGACCTGAAAGATGGGTGCGTCTTCATCCTTATTGATCGCTACAATCACTTTGGAATCTTTCATGCCCGCAAGGTGCTGAATAGCGCCAGAAATGCCAACCGCGATATACAGATCAGGTGCAACAATCTTACCGGTCTGGCCCACCTGCATGTCGTTGGGGACAAAACCCGCGTCGACTGCAGCACGCGAAGCGCCAATAGCAGCTCCAAGCTTGTCGGCAATACCGTCGAGTAATTTGAAATTCTCGCCATTTTGCATGCCGCGACCACCAGAAATAACCACCTTCGCCGAGGTCAGCTCAGGACGATCCGAGACAGCCACTTCCTCACCGACAAACGACGATAGGCCAGCATCATGCACAGCGTCCAATGCTTCAATACTTGCAGAGCCACCCTCAGCAGCAACCGCATCATATGCCGTGGTACGGACAGTGATGACCTTTTTGGCATCAGAGCTCTGCACCGTAGCAATAACGTTACCGGCATAAATAGGACGTTCAAAAGTATCAGCTGACACAACGGAGGTAATGTCGGAGATCTGGGCCACATCCAACAGTGCTGCAACACGCGGCAAAAAATTCTTACAGTTGGGTGTCGCTGGTGCCAGGATGTAGTCGTAAGACGCTGCCACTTCGGCGATCAACAGACTGACATTCTCAGCCAATTGATGCGCGTAAACCGCATTGTCTGCTACCAGTACCTTACCAACCCCCGGAACGGCCGCTGCGGCCTGGGCCACCGCGTCACATCCTGCGCCGGCAACAAGAATGTCGATGTCGCCGCCCAGAGCCTGGGCAGCTGCGACAGTATTAAGCGTAGCCATTTTAAGACTACTGTTGTCGTGTTCTGAGATTACCAGTGTGCTCATGAGATTACCTTCGCCTCGTTCTTCAGTTTATCAACCAGCTCATCTACGCTTTCAACCTTGACACCTGCCTTGCGCTCAGCCGGTGGCTGGACCTTCAGTTGAGTGACGTGGGATGTCACTGACACACCCAGATCTTCCGGGGTGTAGACGTCCAGCTGCTTCTTCTTGGCCTTCATGATGTTGGGCAGAGAAGCGTAACGGGGTTCGTTCAAGCGCAGGTCGGTGGTAACCACTGCAGGCAAACTGAGACTTACCGTCTGCAGACCGCCATCTACCTCACGCGTGACATTCACTTTGTCACCGTCAATAACAATCTCAGAAGCAAACGTGCCCTGACCCATGTTAGCCAGTGCAGCAAGCATCTGACCGGTCTGGCTATTGTCACCATCGATTGACTGCTTACCCAAGATGACCAGTTGGGGCTGTTCTTTATCAACAACGCCTTTAAGTAGCTTGGCAATCACCAGCGGCTCCAGCGGGCCGGCGGCCTCAACCTGAATACCGCGGTCGGCGCCCAGCGCCAAAGAGGTACGAATTTGCTCCTGACAACTTTTATCGCCTATAGACACTGCGATCACTTCAGAAGCAGTGCCTGCTTCTTTCAGTCTTACAGCTTCTTCGATAGCAATTTCACAGAAGGGGTTAATGGCCATTTTGACGTTATTCAGATCAACGTCACTACCATCTGCTTTAGCACGTACCTTGACGTTGTAGTCAACTACACGCTTGACGGCGACAAGAACCTTCATGGATTCTCCAAATGATTTTCAGGTGAGTTTATAAGGTTGCAGCAGTCACAAAAAAGCTACATCCCGTGTGAATCAGGCGAGGTATGTTGCCCATAATTGGGCGTTGGGTCAAGGGCACCAGACGCCGTAAATATTGTCCTCGGACAACACCGGGCCAATTTTTGCTATTCGCCCTATTTATGGCACTTAATCGTTAGAAATTATATACTTGCACTCCTTTCGAGTATTGGGCGCTGGCCGCCCCCCGCAACGCACAGAAAGAGGAAAGCGCCGTGGAACGTGAAGCAATGGAGTTTGATGTAGTGATCGTAGGCGGAGGCCCCGCGGGCCTCTCAGCAGCCTGTCGCATCATGCAACTGGCCCAGGAGAAAGAGCAGGAAATTACCGTCTGTCTGGTAGAAAAAGGCTCTGAAATCGGTGCGCACACCCTATCCGGTGCCGTCCTGGAGCCCCGCGCCATGGATGAGCTATTTCCGGACTGGCAGGAGCGCGGCGCGCCTTTGAACACCAAAGTTAAAGGCGACCGTTTCTACTTCTACACCAGCAGTACACGCGCAATCCCTCTGCCGAACTTCATTATTCCCAAGCCCACGCATAATGACGGCAATTACATTGTCTCTATGGGCAATGTCTGCCGCTGGCTGGCTGAGCAAGCCGAAGGCCTGGGTGTGGAAGTCTATCCCGGCTTTGCCGCCTCCGAAGTGCTTTTCCATGAGGATGGCCGGGTCAAGGGTATTGCAACGGGGGATATGGGCGTCAGTGCAACCGGGGAGCAGAAGGACAGCTATATGCCCGGTATGGAGCTGCACGCCAAGTACACTTTGTTTGCAGAGGGATGCCGTGGGCACCTTGGCAAACAGCTAATAAGCCAGTTTTCCCTCGATGCAGGCAAAGACCCTCAGCACTACGGGCTCGGTATTAAGGAAGTCTGGGAGATCTCTCCAGACAAGCACGAAGTGGGTCTGGTTGAACATGGTATAGGTTGGCCACTGAGCGAAAGTGGGGCAACGGGGGGCGGTTTCCTCTATCACGCGGAAAACAATCAGGTCTATCTGGGTCTGATCACAGACCTAAACTACGACAACCCGCACCTCAGCCCCTTTGAGGAATTCGGACGCTGGAAGCATCATCCTACAGTCAGCAAGTACCTCGAAGGGGCCACCAGAATATCCTACGGCGCCCGCGCCATAACCAAAGGCGGCTATAACTCACTGCCAAAAATGCATTTCCCGGGTGGACTACTGATTGGATGCGACGCTGGCACCCTGAACTCAGTCAAGATAAAGGGTAACCACACCGCTATGAAGAGCGGACTACTAGCAGCGGAGACCGTTGTTGAAGCCCTCGCTCAAGGTGACGCCGCTCCAGCAGATCTCGAGAGCTTTGCAACCCGTGTAGAAAGTTCATGGGTACATGAGGAGCTGTACACCACGCGCAATTACGGCGGTTTCATGCACACTTTCGGCTTTCTCATCGGCGCTGCGATGGTGTGGATAGACCAGACCATTTTCCGCGGCAAGCTGCCCTTCACGCTCTACGATCGCAAGCCCGATCACGAGGCCATGAAAACCGTTGCGCAGAGCAAGAAGATTGACTACCCGAAACCGGATAACACCATCAGTTTTGATCGATCGTCTTCAGTCTTTCTATCTAACACAAATCACGAGGAAGACCAGCCCTGCCACCTGACACTGAAAGACGCAGACATTCCCATAAGCGTTAACCTGCCGCAGTGGGATGAGCCAGCACAGCGTTATTGCCCAGCGGGGGTATACGAAGTTGTGGAAGATGATGCGGGCAACAAGCGCTTCCAGATCAATGGGCAAAACTGTGTCCACTGCAAGACCTGCGACATCAAAGACCCGTCGCAGAATATCACTTGGGTCACGCCAGAAGGCTTCGGCGGCCCCAACTACCCCAACATGTAGCGCACTTCATTCGGCGGCCAGTGGAAACCACTGGCCATCGGATTCAACCCCCACCTGCCCTTCGCGGGTCTGGGCCATATCGACCAATCGATACCAGGCTGACCGGGTGAATAGCGCGCTCAGTCCGTGGGACAATCTAATCGCCGCTGCATCGGATGCCTCGGGCACCATAAACAGCCCGTGCTCATTGTTCACGGGTACGATCTTGCCAGTATTGAGGGTCGCCTCCAGAGACACTACAGCGGTATCAGCCAGCTCCTTGTTGATATCAATCACCATCAAAGGATACAACTCGACTTCAATCCTCCATTTTTCGACCGGCGTGACGAGATAATACTCGCCGTCGTCCTCTCTGCGCAGAATACTGGCAAACAGCCTTACTAAAGACTCGCGCTCTATAGGGGCTTCTTCATGGTACCAACGACCCTCACGGTCAATTCTTATTGGAATATCCCCGCTCAGGTCTGGTTGCCACAGGTGCAACGGAGGAGTGTCGAAATTCCTACGTTTGCTCACCTGTGCCGAAATGTCATCTAGGGGATTCGCCATGCGGTTTCCTCTGGCATCAGCTGCGAGGCTGCGTTATAACAGTAGCGTTCCTAACTAATACGTTCCCTATGATTCGATGGATTCGCAGCGCGGTCGTCAACTGGCTAAAAGTTAGAAAGCCGCTGCCCGACACACCTCTCAGTGACTTCGAGCGAATTCGCCACGAGCTCAAGCCTTGTGACGTTCTGCTGGTGGAGGGTCGTTCACGCGTCAGCGAAGTGATCAAACTCATCACGCAGAGCAGCTGGTCTCATGCGGTCGTGTATATCGGCCGCTTACACGATATCGAGGACCCGCAAATTCGTGAGCATCTGGGCCAATACTATCACGGCAACCCAGACAAACAGCTCATCATAGAGAGTGAGTTGGGCATGGGTACAGTCGTGCGATTGCTGGAGTCCTACGAGCGCGAACATCTTCGTATCTGTCGGCCCCGAGGCCTGCGCTATCAGGACAGCCAGAAGGTCCTGGCCTACGCCGTCAGTAGACTGGGCACCGCCTATGATGTACGTCAGATATTTGACCTGGCCAGATTCCTGTTTCCCTGGGCGATCATGCCGCGGCGTTGGCGATCAACACTGTTCAGCACTAATCCTGGCAAGAGCACACAGACAGTCTGTTCTACCATGATTGCCGAAGCGTTCGGCCAGATTCAGTTCCCAATATTGCCTTTGGTCAAAAAGGTTGAAGGCGAAAAGGTACAACTCTTTATGCGCAACCCAAAGTTGTGCACGCCCAGCGATTTCGACTATTCGCCCTATTTTGACATCATCAAGTATCCCTTCCTGGACTTCCATCACCACTCAGAACAACGCCTGCTTCCGTGGCAGGGCGCCGCCCGAATGGATCCTAGAGAAAGGGATCTGTATGTGTCTGCGGAGGCAGACCTGGAAAATCTCTACGACGATACGCAGTAGCTCACCTAGCTAGGCGCAGTCACCGATCAGGCGAACATGTGTTACGCCTTCAATTGAGCGCATCCGCTGCAGGACTTCATCTGACGCACGGCTACTGATATCAATGAGGTTATAAGCCACCTCATCCCGGCTCTTGTTGAGCATATCAATGACATTGATATCCTCATCTGCCAGGATTGACAGCACGCTGCCCAAAATCCTAGGGACGTTGTCGTTAGTGACCGAGAGGCGACAACCGGAGACGCGTTCCAGTGCCAACGCAGGGAAGTTAACCGAATTGCGTATATTGCCGTTCTCAATAAAGTCCCGTAACTGCTCAGCCGCCATAATGGCGCAATTGTCCTCCGCCTCATCGGTGCTGGCGCCGATATGTGGCATGAGAATGACATCATCGCGACCAATAAGCGCGGGGGCAGGAAAGTCAGCGATGTACTTCCGCAACTGTCCGTTATCGAGCGCGGCAACCAGAGCCGCCGCATCAACAATTTCTTCCCGCGCAAAGTTCAGCAAGCACGTACCCGGGCGCATAACGCCAAACAGCTCTTCGTTAATGAGGCCCCGGGTGGCATCCAGCACCGGCAGATGCAGTGAAATAAAATCACAGCGGGAGAACAAGGTTCCCAAGGCGTCAGCTTTTTGTACTTGCCTAGACAAACGCCACGCCGCTTCCACTGACAGCGCCGGGTCGTATCCCACGACCTCCATACCAAAATCCAGCGCCATTTCCGCCACTAAAGAACCGATAGCCCCCAGCCCAACAACGCCCAGAGTCTTGCCCATGAGCTCATTGCCCTTGAACTGCTTTTTATGAGCCTCTAGCGTCTTGCTCAACTCGGCATGATCAGTCACGTCGGCTAATGTATCCACATACCGGACGCCCTCAACCACGCCACGAGAACCAAGCAGCAATCCAGTTGCAACCAGCTCCTTCACGGCGTTTGCATTCGCTCCAGGTGAATTAAATACCGGGATGCCGCGCGCAGTGCAGGCCGCCACGGGAATGTTGTTAACACCCGCCCCGGCGCGAGCAATCGCCAACACACTTTCCTGGATATCATCAGCCTGCAGCTTATGACTGCGCAGTAATATTGCGTCTGGATGGGCAAATTCACTGGCAATTTCATAGGTGTCGCGAGGCAGTCGCTCAAGACCTTTGACAGAAATCTGGTTTAGAGTAAGTACCTGAATAGCCATATGTTCCTCAAAAATAAAATTATCGAACGGTTATATCAGCGCGCGCTCTCAACGAACGCTGAAACTCCGCATTAATAAGTCCTCCAGACTGGGCAACGAGCCCCTGGGAAAGCTGTAGGCGCTCCGAATCCGCAAGACTATCGATGTTGCCGGGTGCAACGCGTATCAGCTCAATGACCACTGCATCGCCGGCTGCAGTCAATACGTAATCGGAATTGGCACCCCCCTCTGGAGGCGC
>JBLFXU010000074.1:0-10284 GCA_047609575.1 Bacteroidia bacterium
AGCGGTGGTGGGTAGTCGTCGCGCTAGTGCCGCGGGACTTCGCCTGGCGGGGCAATTCAGTGCTGATGCTTGCCGTGCGGGGTTGCACGTTTGTTCCGGTCTGGCTCTTGGCGTAGATGGAGCTGCCCATACGGGTGCACTGGATGCGGGCGGCAAAAGCGTGGCGGTGATGGCAACCGGCATAGATCGTATCTATCCTCGCCGACATCATCAGCTGGCTCGCCGTATGGTTGAGTGCGGCGCTCTGGTGAGTGAATTTCCCCCGGGTACGCCGCCGCACAGATACAATTTTCCACGCCGCAATCGTATTATCAGCGGCCTCGCGCTAGGCGTGCTGGTTGTAGAAGCGGCTCTGCCCAGCGGTTCTCTTATTACCGCGGGCACGGCATTAAAACAGGGCAGGGAAGTCTTTGCCCTGCCTTGGTCGAATCTGCATGCAGGTGGCAGGGGTTGTCTGCAGCTGATTCGCGACGGTGCGTGCATGGTGCAGGGCATTGATGACATTCTGGAAGAGCTGGGGCCACTCTTTGCTGTGCAGCAGGCAGGGGTTGCACCGGCTCAGGAACACGAATTGTTCGTGAGCGGACTGCTGGTTTTGCTTGGGTTTGAGGCGATAACCCTGGACGAATTAGTGCAGCGGGCGGCGTGCCCAGTGGCCCAGGTGCTGCGAGAATTATCGTCGCTGGAACTGGACGGTAGCGTGATGCGTGTCGCCGGGGGCTACATTCGTACCTAAGCTGTACTTGCCAACGGGCGGGTGGTTCGTTAAATTCCGCTCCTTTTCTCATGCAATGGGGTCTCAGGCACTTTCGTCTCAGGGTCCTTGGGACTATACCCACCGTTGGAGGTGAATAATGAGTAAGCCATTTGTGGCGATCGTAATGGGGTCTGATTCCGATCTGCCCGTTATGGAAGCCTGTTTTGACGTTCTTCGGTCTTTCGGTATTGCTTTTGAGGCACGTATTACTTCCGCTCACCGCACCCCTGAAGTGACCAAGCAGTTTGTGGAGGACGCTGAACAGCGCGGCTGTGCAGCTTTTATTGCGGCTGCCGGCATGGCTGCTCATCTGGCCGGTGCGGTGGCGGCGACCACAACCCGCCCGGTCATTGGTGTGCCTATGAATGCCTCGATGGATGGCCTGGATGCCTTGCTTTCAACGGTACAGATGCCCGCAGGCATCCCCGTTGCCAGCGTTGCTATCGGTAAAGCAGGCGCAAAAAATGCGGCCTATCTCGCTGCGCAGATACTTGCGGTTGCTGATCCCGGCCTTGCCGAGCAACTGCGCGCGGAGCGCCAGTCCAATGCTGAGGCAATTTACGCCAAGGATGCCGCGCTGCAGGAGCAACTGAAGAGCTGATGTCCCTCCCTCGTGCCTTGCGTTTGCGAGCCGCGGTCCAGGCACTGGGCGCCGGGGGCATCATCGCCTGTCCCACAGAAGCGGTGTGGGGACTCAGTTGTGACCCTGAAAACGCGCATGCGGTGACGCGCCTGCTGAAACTCAAGCAGCGATCGGTGGACAAAGGTTTGATTTTGGTCGCCTCCGACGAGTCCCAACTCTTTCCTTTGCTCGAAGGTCTCAATGACCAGCAGCGCAAGGCCTTATCCGACAGTTGGCCTGGACCTGCGACATGGTTGATTCCTCACAATGGCGCAGTTCCGGTATGGATTGCCGGTAGTCACGATACCGTCGCGGTGCGAGTGAGTGAGCATCCGGCTGTTCGAGCGCTGTGTATTGCCTGGGGTGGCCCGGTTGTTTCTACTTCTGCCAACCCAGGCGGTGCGCAACCCGCGAAAGCGGCTTTCCAGGTGCGGCGCTATTTTGGTAATGCGCTGGATGGCATGTTACCCGGTGCTTTGGGCAGCTCCACCAGACCGACTGTTATTCGGGATCTGGTTAGCGGTGGCGTGATTCGGCAATAGCCATGTTCGTAGATAGGCATGTGCGTATAATGCCGCACGTTGTAGTAGCAGAGAACGTAGACTATGCAGATTGAACAGGTTCGCTCCTACCTGCTCGGACTCCAGGACAGTGTTTGTGAAGCGCTTGCTTTGCAGGATGGCGTCAGTGGATTTATCACGGACGAATGGCAGCGGCCCGAGGGTGGCGGTGGCCGCAGCCGCGTGCTCACCGACGGCAACGTGTTTGAAAAGGCCGGCGTGAACTTCTCGCATGTGCATGGGCTCGCCCTGCCCCCCTCAGCCAGTGCCTCCCGACCGGAATTGGCTGGACGCGGATTTGAAGCCCTGGGCGTATCTCTGGTGATCCACCCGCGTAATCCGTATGTGCCCACCTCCCACGCCAATGTACGGTTTTTTGTTGCGACCAAAGAGGGTGCTGAACCCGTTTGGTGGTTTGGCGGCGGCTATGACCTGACCCCCTACTACGGCAACGAAGAAGATTGTATCCATTGGCACGAGGTCGCGCAGCAAGCCTGTGAACCCTTTGGCGATGACATCTATCCGCGTTTCAAACACTGGTGCGACGAATATTTTCACCTGAAGCACCGGTCAGAGCCGCGTGGGGTCGGTGGTCTGTTTTTTGACGACCTCAATGAATGGGGCTTCGACAAAAGTTTTGAATTCCTGCGCAGTATAGGCGACTCGTTTATTCCAGCTTACCTGCCCATCGTGCAGCGTAACTTTGATCGAGACTATGGCGAGCGCGAGCGCGAGTTCCAGTTATACCGGCGCGGGCGCTACGTCGAATTTAATCTTGTTTTCGACCGAGGTACCTTGTTTGGTCTGCAGTCTGGCGGACGAACAGAGGCGATTCTTATGTCGTTGCCTCCGCTCGTGCGCTGGGAGTATGGCTATCAGCCGGCAGCGGGTTCGCCAGAGGCGCAGTTAACCGATTATTACCTGCAGGACAGGGATTGGTTGGCCGAGGCAGGCAAATAACCATGAACAACAATGCCCGCTATGCGGTTTATGGCAACCCGATCAAACATTCCAAGTCCCCGGTTATTCACAGCATGTTTGCCCAGCAGTGTGATCAGGCTATGCAGTATCGGGCGGTGAAGGTAGAACTTGAAGCCTTTGAGCAGGCGGCGCAGACTTTCTTTGAAGGCGGCGGAGCCGGCCTGAATGTGACTGTGCCATTCAAGCACGATGCATTTGAATTTGCGGATGGGTTGAGTGAGCGTGCTGCGCGCGCCGGTGCAGTGAATACCCTCACCCGGTTAGATGATGGTGCCGTTGCCGGGGACAATACCGACGGTATCGGGCTGGTGCGCGACATGATCGCCAATCTGGGTTGGCAGGTGCAGGGGCAGCGTGTGCTGATTGTTGGCGCCGGTGGTGCTGTGCGCGGTGTGCTTGAGCCGCTGCTGCGCGAGCGCCCAAAAGAACTACTGGTGGTGAACAGGACGCCCGCAAGAGCGGCGGGTCTGGCCGCAGAATTTGCCGATATTGGAGAACTGGCCGGCGGAGCAGTGGATCTGATCGACGGACGGCAATTTGACCTGGTGATCAATGCATCCAGCGCTGGACTGCAGGGCGAGATGCCGGACTTACCCGGTGAGTTGCTAACTGAACGCAGTTGCTGCTATGACATGGTGTATGGCGCGCAGCCTACGCCCTTTATGCGCTGGTCAGCGCATCACACGGCCTGGGCCGTGGCAGATGGGCTGGGAATGCTGGTGGAACAGGCGGCAGAATCGTTCTATATCTGGCGCGGTGTGCGGCCCGCAACCCGCCCCGTTGTAGCCTGCCTGCGACAGGCGATGGCAGCGGCCTGAGTTTTAGTCCTGCGCCAACGTTTCCAGTTCGGCGATGTGCTGGTCTTTCAGCCCTACATAGTTTTTCGCACTGTATGTGAAGTAAGCCATTTCCTTTTCCGTCAGCGCGCGCATTTCCTTCGCAGGACTACCACCATATAGAAAACCGCTGCGCAGACGCTTGCCTGGCGTGACCAGCGCGGCTGCAGCAATCACAACATCGTCTTCTATAATGGCCCCATCCATGACCACAGCGCCCATTCCTACCAGAACCCTGTTGCCGATTTTGCAGCCGTGGAGGACAGCGCTGTGCCCGATGGTGACATCGCAGCCAATATCCAGCGGCCAACCATCGGTATTGTAGGGGCCGGCATGCGTAATGTGCAAAACACAGCCGTCTTGCACGCTGGTGCGCGCACCAACCCGGATGCTGTGCATATCTGCGCGAATAGAGACTTGCGGCCAGACCGAGACATCGTCTTCGAGAATTGCATCGCCCAGTACCACTGAGCTGGGGTCGATAAGTACGCGGGCACCGATCTTTGGCAGTTTGCCTGCGAACTGGCGCAGGCTTTTGGACGTATAGTGTTGCATGGGATCAGCTCTTTACAGTGGGGCTGATACAATAGCCACACTGTTGATTGCAGGCCAGTACCAAACACCCGGGATGCATGTCATGACGGAAAAACCACGACGCTTTATCGCCGGAGCCGTATGTCCGCGCTGCGCTGAAATGGACAAGATCACAGTTGAAGTGGGCGGCGAGCAGCGCGTTTGCGTCAGCTGTGGTTTCTCCGATGCGCGCCCCGAGGATAAAAAACCCAGTGCCTCTGGGGGTGGTGAATTACCAACCCGGGTTACCCGGGGGACAGCCCGACGCGTTGAAACCGCCGCCGAAGTGGTCCGATTGGTGGAGCCTGCAGGGTTTAAAACGCCAGAATCGGGAGCGCCACAACCAAAACTGCCAAAGCCGGATCATTCAGAGCCGAACGATTAAAAGCCGAACGGTTGAAAGCCGAACCGCTAAAAACAAGACGAATAGCGGCCTGTAGCGCTGCGGCGGGCTCGGTCAGGAACCAAGCCGAAGGCGAACCTCCAGCCCTTCTTCTGCCAGAGTATCTGAACCGAGCCCCTGATCGCGTACTTCTGACGCACCAG
This sequence comes from Bacteroidia bacterium, assembly GCA_047609575.1. Taxonomy (GTDB): domain Bacteria; phylum Pseudomonadota; class Gammaproteobacteria; order Pseudomonadales; family Halieaceae; genus Marimicrobium. The sequence goes on from JBLFXU010000074.1 coordinate 4,876, forward strand.
CGGTGTCCCTTGCCTGCTGCCAAACGTGTTCCTTGCTCAGTTGTTGTCCCCCGGTAAACACCACCAGTTGTTCCAGCCTGCCAGCGAGCTCATCGCCGAGCATATGATGCACGATGATGTTTGCCTCGGTCATATCCACCGGCAGTAGCGGGCGTTGCAGGTGACGAATATGGTGGTCATTGACCTCCTCCATGAGCCGGTGAGCCAGAAAAGCCTCATCCATTAGCCCCTTCAGTCCCAGCTCCGAGGCCAGGGCGTCTGGAGGGTGAAGGAAATAGTCCTGCGCCAGATGAAAAAAGGGTGCGGCGTACGCATAAAAGCCCATTTGGTGACTCACGGCGGTAACCAGCCGTAAACAGCCCGGCACACTTTTGATATAGCGGGTTACAAATGTCACCAGGGCACCTACGGGCTCATCATCCGGCAGCAGCAGCCGTTCCTGCAATGCTGGCAAGCCGTGCTGAAATTGGGCTCGCAGTTCCCCCGTGAGGGCTTCCTGCTCTATTGCCGTGTTTATGATATCTCGGAGGCTGGGTGTGACCATGTCTTGAGGTTGCGAGGCTAGCGTCCTAACAGGCTAGACCATAGAGGCGAAATCGTCTCCTCAATTGACTGAGTTTGGGTAAAAGGTGTGCGGGACAGCACCAGTTCTCGGCCCGACTGCAACCGCCACGGTGTATTCGTGTGAGTCAAATAAAGCAATGGCTTTTCTGACCCTCTATCTGATTGGGCTTTGGAGATGAGTTCCGCTATAATTCGCGCGATTTTTAGCTGTGGCTTAGAGTGATACGTTTAAAAACGCGAGTTCACTCTACAAGACGAAGCAGTGATAGCAACGGGGCACCTACTCTTTATAAGGGCCGGTGACTCGGGTAAGCGCAGCCTGTTGGCAGCCACCGGAAGGTATTTTCGTCCCTTTGGTCTAAACTCGGTTGTGGGGAAGTTGGTTTTAATATGATGGAGACACGGGCAATGTCCTTTGAAGCGAAGCGGCTATTCAAGCTAGCGCTTAGTCCTGTGCTGATGCTGTTAAGCGCTGCGGCTATGGCGTCCGGCGAGACTAGTCAGTTCAACATGTCACCCGGTGTTACCGAGGTGGGTCAGCGGGTTTATGATCTACACATGATCATTCTCGGCATCTGCGTGATTATCGGCGCGGGTGTGTTCGGGGTGATGTTCTATTCCATCATCTATCATCGGAAGTCCAAGGGTGCTATCCCTGCCACTTTCCACGAAAGCACCAAAGTGGAAATTCTCTGGACGGTCATACCCTTTTTCATCCTGATTGGTATGGCGATTCCTGCCACAACGACGCTGTTAGAAATTTACGACACTGACGATGCTGATATGGACGTCCTGATTACCGGATACCAGTGGAAGTGGAAGTATGAGTATCTGAATGCGGATGGCGAAAATGTTGCTTTTTTCAGTAACCTGAGTACGCCGCAAAGCGAAATCAATAACTCTGAGGCCAAGGGCGAAAACTACCTGTTGGAAGTGGATGAGCCACTCGTACTGCCGGTAGATACCAAGGTACGCTTCCTGGTCACGGCGAATGACGTACTCCACTCCTGGTGGGTGCCTGCACTGGCGGTGAAGAGAGATGCTGTCCCTGGGTTCATTCACGAGGCCTGGACCCGCACTACTGTGCCAGGCGTCTATCGTGGGCAGTGTGCCGAGCTATGTGGCACGAACCACGGCTTCATGCCCATTGTGGTCAATGTTGTGAGCAAGGAAGAATACGCCCAATGGCTGGTGACCAAGCAAGCGGATGCGGCGGAAATCAAAACGCTCATGGCCCAGGAATTCACCCTGGATGAGCTCATGGAGCGTGGTAAGGAGGTCTACGGCAAGAGCTGTCTGGCCTGTCACGGCGCCAACGGAGAGGGAGGTTTGGGTAATGCTATCGCTGGCAGTGCAATAGCCACTGGTGAATTGCCCGCCCACCTGGAAATCGGCATCAACGGTGTTCCTGGAACAGCAATGCAGGCGTTTGGCGGTCAGCTGAACGATGTTGAAATGGCGTCGGTAGTGACATATCAGCGCAATGCGTTCGGTAACAATATGGGCGATAAAGTTCAGCCCATAGACATCTACAACCACAAGAAAGGCCAATAGGAGGATTTAACGATGGGAGATCATCATCACGGTCCTGCCAAGGGCCTTAGCCGTTGGTTGTTAACCACCAACCATAAAGATATCGGAACCATGTACCTGTGGTTCTCGTTTGCCATGTTCATTCTGGGTGGCGCCTTTGCCATGATTATTCGTGCCGAGCTGTTTCAGCCCGGTATGCAGCTTGTTGAGCCAGCCTTTTTTAACCAGATGACCACCATGCACGGCTTGGTTATGGTCTTCGGGGCAATCATGCCCTCTTTTGTTGGCCTGGCTAACTGGCTGATCCCGATGATGATCGGGGCGCCGGATATGGCACTACCACGGATGAACAACTGGAGTTTCTGGCTCCTGCCACCGACGTTCCTGCTGCTGGCATCTACTTTGTTCATGGAAGGTGGCGCACCAGCGTTCGGCTGGACCTTCTACGCGCCGCTGTCTACAACCTACGCTCCGCCGTCGGTTACCTTCTTCATCTTCTCGGTTCACGTTCTGGGTCTGTCTTCAATTATGGGCTCAATCAATATCATCGCCACGGTGATGAATATGCGTGCCCCGGGCATGACCTATATGAAGATGCCATTGTTTGTATGGACCTGGCTGATCACTGCTTTTCTGCTGGTTGCGGTTATGCCCGTACTGGCCGGTGCCGTGACAATGATGCTGATGGATATTCACTTTGGCACCAGCTTCTTCTCTGCTGCGGGTGGCGGTGACCCGATTTTGTTCCAGCACATTTTCTGGTTCTTTGGTCACCCTGAGGTTTACATCATCATCCTGCCGGCCTTTGGCGTTGTTTCGCAGATTATTCCTGCGTTCTCACGCAAGCCGCTGTTTGGTTATGACTCTATGGTGTATGCCACCGCCTCTATTGCCTTCCTGTCCTTCATTGTGTGGGCACACCACATGTATACAGTGGGCATGCCGGTATCGGGTGAGCTGTTCTTCATGTATGCCACCATGCTGATTGCGGTACCCACAGGCGTGAAGGTGTTCAACTGGGTCAGCACCATGTGGCGCGGTTCGCTGTCATTTGAAACACCCATGCTGTTCTGTATCGGCTTCCTGATACTGTTTACCATCGGTGGTTTCACCGGCCTGATGCTGTCTATCGCGCCGGCGGATTTCCAATACCATGACTCTTACTTTGTGGTTGCGCACTTCCACTATGTGATGGTGGCAGGTGCGGTGTTCTCCATGTCTGCGGCGATTTACTACTGGCTGCCCAAGTGGTGTGGTCGCATGTATAACGAAAGCATGGGTAAAACACACTTCTGGATTTCCTTCATCGGCTTTAACCTGGCGTTCTTCCCGCAGCACTTTGTTGGATTAGCCGGTATGCCTAGGCGAATTCCAGACTACGCCCTGCAGTTTGCCGACTTCAACATGATGTCCAGTATTGGCGCATTCATTTACGGGCTGTCGCAAATCTTGTTCCTGTACAACGTGATCGCCACTATCGTATCGGGCACGCCGGTCAGTGATGAGAAAGTGTGGGACGGAGCAGAAGGCCTGGAGTGGACAATTGCCACACCTGCGCCCTATCACACGTTTGAGACACCACCGGTAATAAAGTAGGGGCAGTTTAGTGCTGAAATTAAGCAACAATCCCACAACTGACACCGCGGCCAAATTGGCTGGGGTGGCAGTTATGATGTTTGCCTTTGTGTTTGTGGTGATGGTGCCGTTGTACGACGTTTTGTGTGATGCTTTGGGTATTAACGGTAAGACATCTGGCGAGGCTTACACTTCGGTTGCCGCAGTGGTCGATGAAAGCCGCACGGTGACTATCCAGTTTATTGCTACGAATAACGAAGGCATGCCCTGGGATTTCGCGCCATCGACAACAGAAATGAAAGTGCACCCTGGGGGTGTGAACGATACGGTATTTCTGGCTCGCAATCCGATGCCTAATGCGATGGTTGCCCAGGCTATACCGAGTGTCTCGCCTTCTCGCGCTGCCCAGTATTTTCACAAGACGGAGTGTTTTTGCTTTAACCAGCAGCCCCTGAATGGTGAAACGGAAGTTGAGATGCCGCTGCAGTTCATCGTTGACCAGGACCTGCCGAAGGACATCAGAACGATTACATTGTCCTATACGATTTTTGATGTAACAGATATGGCGGCCGGCGCAATCGCCGCACGCTGAAGCCGCGGCCCTTGCGGCCCCGGCGGTAAACACGGAGAAACAACATGAGTAGTCAAACTTCCGCAGAGTACGAGAAGTATTACGTACCCGACAATAGCAGGTTAGCTATTTGCGCGACGATTGGTCTGGTCACGAGTATCTTTGGTGCCGCCAGCATCATGAATGACATGACCTTTGGCGACCCAAATGTAGCGACCAATTCCTGGACTATCTTCCTGGTTGGTATCTTCTTTTTCCTTGCTACATTGTTTGCTTGGTTCCGCACCACCATTCGCGAAAATATTGCTGGCATGAATAGCGCCCAGCTGAAGAGGTCTTATGTACTGGGTATGTTCTGGTTCATCTTTTCAGAAGTGATGTTCTTTTTCTGTTTCTTTGGCGCCCTGTTCTACGTGCGCAACCTGGTGGGTCCCTGGTTGGCTGGGGAGGGTTCTGGTCGAATGAATGACGACATCCTTTGGCAAGGCTTTGAAATGGCCTGGCCGATGATGGAAACACCGCAAGAAGCTGTAGGCGGCGCAGCAGCCCAGCTGATTGCAAACAACGGGTCATTTACCAGCGCTGAAATTAGCATGTCTTTTGCTGACGCGCATGCCTGGTACAAGTGGCTGCCGCTTTGGAACACTATCATCCTGTTGAGCTCCAGCGTGACCTGTCACATTGCTCACCTGGGGATTCTCGATGGCAACCGCAAGAAGTTTAATTTGTGGCTTGGCCTGACCGTACTGCTGGGCATGATCTTCGTTGTTTTGCAGATTGCGGAATACTATGAAGCTTATGTGCACTTCGGCCTGACCCTGAACTCCGGTATTTACGGCTCAACATTCTTCATGCTGACCGGGTTCCACGGCTTTCACGTATTCATGGGTATGACCATGCTGCTGATTCAGTGGTTGCGCAGTGTGATTGGTGGCCAATTTACGGCGGATGACCACTTCGGCTTTGAGGCGTCCAGTTGGTACTGGCATTTTGTAGATGTGGTCTGGGTATTCTTGTTCTTGTTCGTCTATATTCTTTGATGCGGGTATTAGCGGCTCATTGATCGAGCTGAAAAAAGGCGACTGCTTCAACAGTCTCCTTTTTTGCCCAAGGGGCATGCCAATCGGTCGTAGTATCTATTTTGGCGCTGCAGATTGATCGGTGAC
>JBLFXU010000075.1:0-10284 GCA_047609575.1 Bacteroidia bacterium
ACGACCCGCATACATGGTCGCCTGGGGACCGCGTATGTAAGGGGACATACCCGGCATAGTGTCTGTATATTCCAGGTCAGCCACATCTGCCGCGGTATATAGCGGCTTGACGGTTATATTCTCAGGCGTCTCCCAGCCCAGCTCATCGGGGCTCTTACCCTTCAGCTGCTTGGTCGCAAGCGCGCGCCACTCCTGGGGTGTTGACCCGTCTTTATCGTAAATCTTGTCGCTCATCTGTAAACCTCAGTGGTCGTCGGCGGGCTGGTTGATCTCGATAAGCACGCCATCACAGCTTTTGGGATGAATGAAAATCACCCTGGAGTTGTGCGCACCTGGCGTAGGCTCGTCGGCCAGGAATTGGTATCCCTTCGCCCGCAATCGAGCCACATCGGCATCAATGTCATCGGAACGAAAACACAGGTGATGCAGGCCGCCGCCCTTTTTTTCCAGATAAGTCTTTACCGGGCCCTCGTCATTGAGTGGATGGACCAGTTCAATGCTTGTCGGGGGCAGCGGAATGAAAGCTGCGGTTGTCTTGGCTTCCACTACGTCTTCTGTACCGCCCATCGGAAGACCGAAGTCGTCGCAAAAGCGACGAATAGCCTTGTCCAGGTCGGGTACTGCTATCGCTATATGGTCCAGTGCGGTAATCATGTCAGTTCCTCTCTACAACTTGCTCAGGAAATGGTCTGTGGTCTTGCGCCTTCGTGCGGCAATGTCTTGCGCGGATTCCGGAACAACGACTTCATCAGGTTCAATCTTAAAAATGGTTTGGCCTTTTTTGATGATCATGCCATCGGTTTCAACCATCACCTGCCGTACGGTACCGGCAAAGGGCGCATAGACCTTGTTGAACATTTTCATCACTTCGACAATAAACAGTGGATCGCCAACCTCAAAATGGTCGCCCTCCTGCACATACACATCATGCTCGGGGGTTTCGCGGGAGTAGTACATACCGCCACTTTCAGACAGGATTTCATCAGAGCTGGCAACGGGTGGTGGCACCAGGATTCTGGCCATTGCATCCTGGAGATCTGACTCGGTCAACCGCGTTGGGATGTTAATCGTTAGGTCCGCTTCAACGGTTAGATCGTAATAACCCGTGTGCTCCGCAATGCAGGGAAGTACAGCAAGGATGTCAGCCCCCGCTTGAAAGCCGATATGAGCGCTTTGAATTTGCTTCCACAAACCTGCACGAATGCCCTTGGGCTGCTTCTCTTGCGAGAGGATATCGCACAATTGGATCCAGTCTTCGGCGTCGAGACGATTATTCAATTCGTCATAGAACGCTACCGCGTCCTGTAGTATCTCGTCATCATGATCCCAGATCATGGTAGCCGCTGGCGGCTTGTCTCCAGGGACGTAATCCATGTTAAGGAAGTGATAGGTGTCTGCAAGCAGCTCGATGGGGTTTTCGTTCCAGCAAACTTTACCACCCACCAGCGTGTAACAGTCGCGATTAACACTCAACCAACCGCTCAGCGTATGCGGTTCATTTAGCAACCTGGTCAATGGCCGCACCAGTAATGACTCTTTAAGCTGTAACGTATCAGACAGTGCAGCTTTTGCGTCGCCTTCAAGGCCTTGCAATAAGCTCTGGCATATCTGCTGATAAGCGTAAGCCAGATCGATATCGTTGGCTCGCTGCTTTAGCTCACCAACTGCAGTGAGGTAAGGCACAATGAATCGCGTGGTAGGTCGTGCATTGACTGTTTGGCCGATGAACCAGTTCACCAGACCGTAGTGAAATTCAAGATTAGTGGCAAGATCCTGTCCACGCATGCGGGTCTGACGAATAACCTCCGCCATATTCTGGTACGTATCCAGTCGTGTATCACCTACCGTCAACAGCAACGCAATATTCGAGTCGTAAGCACCCGCCAGGGTGTACTTCATGAACACGTCGGTGTCGGGGTTGTGCAGGCTAATGCCCTGGTCATCGCGGATTTCACCCTCGCGAGCATCCGACCAGGATTCGATGACACCACCGGCATGCGGCTGCAGCGCCTGGTTAGTCGCATTGAGGCGCGCTTCTACGCTGTCGTTTTGTCGCACTACACGCTCTGGGCGTGGCAGTTTTGCAGCGTGGGCAGCGAGTAACACCATCGCTTCAACCAGCGATTCAACGACAAAAGACTCATCGGGCTTCTTCGGGTTGGAGAATTTCAGGGCATAACACAGCTCAGTGACACGGTGTTCTACCTGGATACGCGTGTTCATTTCCATGAAGAAGTGCTTGTCGCCGTCAATAATACACTCAAAGGTGGATACCGAGTCCAGACCGACTGCCTCACCAAAGCGCTCGGCTTCTTCCTCCATCGTAATCAGCGTAGCAAGATCGTGTTTTAATACCTTAGCGTGCGCCTTCTGGCCCGCGGCTTGTGCTTGCTCCAGAGCCTTCTCCAGTGACTCTACCGTCACGGACACTTCGAGCAATTTCTGTTCATGCATTTGCAGCGAACAATCTCTACCGCCCAATGTCATGCTCCACTGACCATTGCCTATCACCTGGATTTCCTGGTGACGTGTGGTTTCGATATTTAGCTCAACCAGCACGTTTTTGTTGTCGCCAACGCCGGTGGTCTTCACTTCGTTGAGAATTTCCCGAACCATCTCAGGCGTGCGCGCTGCATCACCAATGGCGAGTATACGCTGGCCCTTACCACCGCCACCGCTAATCGCCTTAAGACGTACACGATTTTTTGGATACTCGACCATCATCCGTTTAACCGCGCCCGTGAGGGTCTTGCACAGCTCATCAACAGTGTAAAGATCGATACCTTTTTTGTACGACGCCGCCAGCACTGTGTCGGCCTTGTCTTCGAGGCTGATGTCTTTGTTATCCAGAGCGCTGTCAGTGACCGAAAGCTTGTGCTTTTTGACCACCGCTTTCAGGGCCTTCACATCGGGATGCTTGGCCAGTAGCGTCAGGGCGGTGCCATTGTCGATACCCGGCGTAACCGAAACACCGCAACGCAAGGCCGTACGCTTGGCCTCATCTTTCAGTCCGGCGTCATGTACTGTGCGCGAACAAGGGCCAATGAAATTCAGGCCGGCAGACTCCATGGCCGCAACCATGGTCTCGTCTTCTGCCATGAAGCCATAGCCTGTAAAAATGGCGTTGTAGTCATTCTCTCGCGCAATATTGATAATTTGCTCAATGCGCTGCCCACGCTCTTCTTTGTCGGCACCGCTGTAGTCTGGCACTCGGTGAACCCGACCTGGATTAGTCAGTGACCGCAATTCCGGCGCTAGGGCGTTCCGGTAGACAATAGAATCTTTTTCGGAGAGCAGGATACCGAAATGCTCAATGCCCATCTCGGTAAACACATCCATGGCTTCCTTACGGATTGGACCACGACAAATGATCAGCGGGCGGATGTGAGTGCAATCAAACTGACTGACCCAAGAAGACGACGAGTCGCCCAGTTTACGGCCACGATGGATCAGTGAATTATTTAGATAATGTTCGTTGGACACGCTTGGGTTTCCTCTACTTGTCCGTATGTCGGCGTATTAGCAGTTTGATCGTGACTTAATCGCTCTTTAGTGAAACTCACGCTGCACTGATTGCAGCGGTTCGGGGTGGTAATGCCGCAGGTAGAAATCCATGTTCTCCGCCAGTACCTGACGCAGGTCAGACGGCATGACAATCTGTGAGATAGAGCCAAGGCTCAGTGCCTCATTGGGATTCATGAGCTCCCGCTCATAACGCTGTGCAAGCAGTACTTCCTCGGCCTTGACCCAGTCGGCGACCAGATCCTTAGCCGTTGCAGCTGCTTTCTTCTCAGACAACCCTGCCTTCGTTTGAGCCTTTGTTTCAGCCGCTATTTTGGCTTTGACTGAGCCACGAAGCTTGCGCAGTTCATCCTTGTACACATACTCAATCCCAGCGGGGCCCATAACAGCTACGCGAGTAGTGGGCAGCGCAACAACAAAATCCGCGCCAATCGGGATACTATTGAAAGCAGCATAAGCGCCTCCAAAAGCGTTTCGTACGAGTACGAGAAAACGTGGAGTACGTAAGTCGACAATGGCATCGAGCATGGCCCTGCCCGCCTGCACGATACCGCCGCTCTCCTGCTCTTTGCCCGGCAGGAACCCCGTGGTGTCTTCCAGGAAGACAACGGGAATGTTGTACAAATTGCAAAAGCGAATAAATCGAGCATTCTTGTAGGCCGCATCGATATCAATTTGACCGGAAGCAACGGCGGAGTTATTCGCTAGGAAGCCGACCACATTGCCGCCCAGGCGACCTAGAGCCGTCACAGTATTGCGCGCTCTATCGGGCTGAATTTCCAGGTAATCGCCGTGATCACACAACTGTTCAATGATAATCGTGATGTCGATCGGCGTGTTAAAACCGGTAGTTGAGTTGAATGCCTTTTTAAGCAGAATATCGATATCCCAGGTTTTCCGATCGGTCGGATCCGAGCTCGCCTGGAAAGGAGCCAGTTCGCCGTTGTAGCTGGGCAGGTAATTCAGTAGCGCCCGTACCTTGCGCAGCGCGTCCACTTCATCTTTAACCACAAAATCTGTAACGCCGGATTTACTGTGAACGCCCGGACCACCCAGCTCGTCGGGGGTAACGTCTTCACCTAGCACTGACTTCACCACACCGGGTCCAGTAAGGCCAAAAAATGTGTCATTCGGCTGAATCAGGAAGCTACCCTGGCGAGGTAGGTAAGAACCACCCCCGGCGTTAAAGCCGAACATACACATGATGCTGGGCACAATGCCGCTAATTTTGCGCAGTGCTGCAAATGCCTCTGCGTAACCATCAAGTCCGCCAATACCCGCCGGGATATAAGCACCGGCACTATCGTTAAGGCCTACCAGGGGAATCTTTTGGCGCGCCGCCAGTTCGAACAGGCGGGCGAGTTTTTCGCCGTTGGTGGCATCCATAGAACCTGCACGTACAGTAAAATCATGGCCATACAGCGCTACATCACGGCCATTAATACGAATAATGGCAGTAACCAGGGAGGCGCCGTCAAGATTGGGGCCCCAGTTCTGGTAAAGGAATGTGGGTTCGTCATCGCTAAGATAGCGAATCCGTTCCCAGATCGTCATGCGATTCTTTTGGTGTTGACGCTGGATGTTCTTCACACCCGCAGCATTGTAGGGGCGCTGTAGTAACTCCCAGCCGCTGCGCATGGACTCTTCGTAAGGACCCGGGGTGGAATTGATTTGTCCGGGCACCTTAAAGTCTGGCGCCGCGCTCTCGATGAATGGATTCTTCAGCGAAGCGACTACAGTATTACTGTTCTTTTTCGTCATTTTTCCTTGATCCAACGGCTGCCCTTTTCAGGCAATGGCGGGACGAGACAGCCCCTGTGGAGGCGTGCCAGTTGCAAGTCATGGCTGTCGGGCTTAGCATGCAAGCCCCCAGAAATTCGGCGTGATACCTTAATTGTATAGGCCGGCAAAGTCAATTTGGCGCTGCCTCACAATACAGGGCTGTTCAATGCAGATAGGCGTAATTTCACCGCAGATCAACACTTTAAACTACTGCGTCTCCAGTACTGAAACGAGCACTGAACGGAATGCTGAAGATAGTACTGAACAGGCGCGCGCGTGCACCGGTCAAAAAACGGTCAATGCCCTCAGGATGTCTTTTGCGAGCGCACTTTTCGCGGTTCCCAGCAGATGAAACAGAATGTTCATCTAGAGGACATTCCCTACTGTCCCGATAGCTGTGAGCTGTTCATGCGTATTCGTGATCTGCCTGGGGCCGTGTTCCTCGACAGCAGCTTTCCTCACACCCGCTCCGGTCGCTACGACATACTGGCTGCAGCGCCAACAGACGTGCAGCTACCGCAACTTCCGGAGCGCGCAAATGAGGTCCAGGCAAAGCAATTCCTTAACGATCTGCGCCTTTTCCATGAGGAATATTTTGGCGATATTAAAGGGGTTGCACCCGATATCCCATTTTGCGGGGGCATTCTCGGTTATCTGGGGTACGAATTTGGGACAAGCCTACATAATATGCGCACGCCCTCGAAGAGCGTTGCGGAGGCGCCCTCCACACGTCTGGGCGTCTATGACTGGTGCATTGTGCAAGACCACTTACTACAGCGCTCGGCGCTGATATCCCAACCTCGGGTCAGATCTGCACAGCGAAGTGATCTACTGCAGCGACTGCGCCGCCCTGCGCTGGCGCCGGCCAGCTCATTTGAGCTTGCCAACTGCTTTGAGCCCAATCTTAGCCAATCCCAGTATCGCAGCGCATTCGAACGCATCCAGGCCTATATCAACGCGGGTGACTGCTACCAGGTAAATTTGAGTCAGCAATTCAGTGCGCCATTCGAAGGTGATCCCTGGGAGGCCTACCGGATATTACGAGCCGTTGCAGCGGCGCCATTTTCGGCCTTTATGGACAGTGATGATGGCAACGCGGTGCTGTGCCTCTCACCTGAGCGCTTCATATCACTGTATGGGCAACACGTAGAAACGTCGCCCATCAAAGGCACGCGACCACGATACACGGACCCCAAAGCAGATCGCATAGCGATCGAAGCACTGCGCAACTCGAGCAAGGACCGGGCTGAGAATCTAATGATCGTCGATCTGTTACGCAACGACCTGGGACGGAATTGCGTACCCGGTAGTATCCATGTCGATCGGTTGTTCGAGATACAGAGCTTTCCTACCGTGCATCATCTTGTCAGTACCATCAGTGGCGAACTGGACGCTACGTGCAGTGCCTTTGACCTACTCAGAGATAGCTTCCCCGGTGGCTCCATCACTGGCGCACCCAAACGTCGCGCCATGGAGATTATTGCGGAACTGGAGCCCCACTCCAGAGACATTTACTGCGGCTCAGTATTCTATGTCAGCGCAGATGGCCGCATGGATAGCAACATCGCCATCCGCACACTGCAGCAGCGGGATGACCAGATGTACTGCTGGGGCGGTGGCGGGATCGTCGCGGATTCCCAGTGGCAGCAGGAGTACCAGGAGACCTACGACAAAGTTGGCAAGCTGCTCAGTGCGCTGGAGCAAGCCGCGCTGAGGTAGGGTTGCGCTTATAGCACTGTATAAGCCTGCAACCGACGACTTGTGACGCGTCCGCTAAACGCTAAGCTCACGATTGCTGGCGTCACAGAAAGCAACCTTCAATTGCTCCAGTGAATCGACCGACTGGAACTGGGGGAACTCCTCGATGACATTCTGTGGTGCATGGATAAGAAAGCCTGCATCAGCCTCTCCCAGCATGCTGGTGTCATTGTAGGAATCTCCCGCTGCCAGTACGCGATAGTTCAAGCCGTGCAATGCTTGCACTGAAGCGCGCTTGGGGTCTTCCTGGCGCAGCTTGTAATCAACAACGTTGCCCTGCTCATCAACGACTAATCGATGGCAGAAAAGGGTTGGCCATGCGAGCTGACGCATCAGCGGTTGGGAGAACTCGTAGAACGTATCTGACAGAATGATCACCTGAAAACGTTCACGTAGCCAATCGAGAAAATCGCGCGCGCCGGGGAGTGGCTCAAGGGTAGAGATGACTTCCTGGATATCGTCGATCTTCAGCTTGTGCTGCTGCAGAATGTCCAGCCTTTGGCGCATTAATACGTTGTAGTCCGGTATGTCTCGGGTCGTGGCGCGCAGCTCCTCGATGCCAGTGCGCTGGGCAAAGGCGATCCATATCTCGGGCACAAGCACCCCTTCAAGGTCTAGGCAGGCCAGTTCCACGTTAGTTTCTCCTTACGGTTTTGGGCAGGTCATTTTCAGCGTGCATATAAACACCCGGGACAGCCTGAGACAAGCCCCTGCAGCAATGGAAAACGCCAGAGAAAATGGTCTTTAGTAGACGGGTAGCTCTATGGTTTCGAACAAGGCTTCGAGTTCCGCACGGGTGTGACTGGAGAAGGCCTGATCAACCAGTTTCGGATTCAAGTGTGGCGCGAAATCTTCGATAAACTCATACATGTAGCCGCGCAGGAATGTGCCCCGGCGGCAGCCGATACGCGTTACGCTACTGGCAAACAGGTGACTGGCATCCAGTGCCACCAGATCGCTGTCTATAGTCTCGTCATGCGCCATACCTGCAATGATGCCGATACCAAGACCCAACCGGACATAGGTTTTGATGACGTCCGCGTCCGCTGCTGTGAACACGACTTTGGGCGCCAGTCCGCTGGACATAAAGGCTTCATCAAGGCGCGAGCGCCCGGTAAAACCAAATACATAAGTCACAATCGGATGCTCAGCCACCTGCTCAAGTGTCAGCGTATCGACCGAGGCTAGTGGATGATCGCGCGGCACCAAAACGCAACGGTTCCAGCGATAACAGGGCATCATGATGAGGTCCGAAAATAATTCCATGGCCTCGGTGGCAATAGCGAAATCCACGGTGCCATCCGCTGCCATCTCCGCGATCTGCATGGGAGTACCCTGATGCATGTGCAGTGACACATCCGGATAGCGGCGCATGAAGTTGCGAATGGTCGCGGGCAATGCGTAGCGCGCCTGCGTGTGCGTTGTGGCAATGGACAATGTGCCCTTTTTCTCGTTTGAGTATTCCTGGGCAACCTGCTTGATACTTTCGACTTTACGCAGGATTTCCCCTGCGGTCTCCAGAATGGCCTCACCGGCCGGAGTAACGTGCGTCAGGTGCTTGCCACTGCGGGCAAACACTTCAACGCCCAGCTCATCTTCCAGGAGTCGAATCTGTTTACTGATACCGGGCTGCGAGGTGTAAAGGCTCTGGGCCGTTGCGGAGACATTGAGATCGTGATGAGCCACTTCCCAGATATAACGCAACTGTTGAAGTTTCATGCCGATCTCCGGATGGAAGGGGTGTGCCCCACTTATTCTTATGAAGAATGGTTCTTATGAAGAATAGCCATTAACCGAGAGGATTGCCAAGAAGAAAAGGAATAAAGCGAAATCAGTTGTTTGCCACACCATGGGGCACATGACCGGTAGCGATATGCCCGCTGGCCGATTCACAGTGGCTTGGCTGATCGTCAAAAAACACATCGGCCTGATAGGCCCGCAAGAATTCGGTCTTGTCCAATCCACCCAGGAAAATCGACTCATCAATACGAATATTCCAGGCCCTGAGCGTGCGAATAACGCGCTCGTGGGCCGGAGCCGACCGCGCAGTCACCAGGGCAGTGCGAATGGGGGACTCAGTAGGCGGGAAAGCCTGCTGTACGCGATGCAACGCTGCGAGAAACGGCTTAAAGGGCCCCCCCGCAAGCGGTTCGTGGGCTGCGGCTTGCTCGCTGGCGGTAAACGCCTCTAACCCATCCTCTTTATAAACCCGCTCTGCCTCATCTGAAAACAGTACGGCGTCGCCATCAAAAGCGATCCGCAGTTGGCCGCCGGTATCTCCACTGCCGCTATTGGAAACCAGGGTTGCGGCAGCAACGCCAGAATCCAGCGCGTTGCGCACGTCCTCGGCCTCGTTAGAGAGAAACAACTGGCAGCCAAAGGCCTGGATATAGCGCCACGGGCTCTCCCCACCACAAAAAGCGGCCCGGTTGATGGCCAGATCGTAGTGTTGGATGGAATTGAAGACTCGCAGACCGGTATCGGCACTATTGCGCGATAGCAGCACAACCTCTACCCGGGAATCCTTGCCCAGCTGCTGGTCCAGACGCAACAACTTATGCACCAGCGGAAACGCCTCACCCGGCGCCAGTGGCTGGTCTTCGCGCTCAATCTGATAGTTAGAGAAAGCCTGCAGTCCCTGGTTTTCATAAACCTGGTGGCTTTCGTTTAGGTCAAACAGCGCCCTGGAAGAAATGGCGATGACCAACTTGTCGTGCAGTTGTACTGGCATAACTACAGCATACCCATTGGGCAGCCTAACTGCCACAGGCGTAAGAGCGCACCTGTCGCCCAGACGCACAGGTTAGTCAATTGACCTTTAACAAGCCCCGATCCTCAAGATCCAACAACAAGAGCTGCTGGATCAGGAACTCTTTGGTGGTATCTGGATGCTCCAGCTGCATGCGCTCAAGAAAAGGCTGAGCCGCTTTGGCATCGGCACGATGCAACAAAGCCCTGAACGTTGCAGTGGCAAACTGGGCAGGCTCTTCACTCAGTGCTTTAACCCGTCGTAGACTCGACGCCAGCGCCTGCTCCTGCTCAGTAAGCTGTGTGCCAAAGGGGTAATCGGGTAACAGCCCACGCTTGATAGCTGGCTCTAGCACAGCCGCCAAACGCTCCGGCGTATTGTGGCGCGCGTGCTCGGGCAGCGCATAGTCCTGCGGCAACTTGCCGTGAGTCTTGGCGAAATCGATCAATTCCTGCTGGAATTGGCTGTCGGCT